>JAOUGY010000026.1 GCA_029865445.1 Acidimicrobiia bacterium
CGTCCGACCGACTTCTGAAAATGTCTAGGGGTCTTGAGCTTGCGTTCGAGCCCCGGCGATGAAACCTCGAGCTGGTAGGGGCCAGGGAGATCGGTTTCGGCGTCGAGCAATGCCGATATTCCGAGGCTCAGGTCCGCGATGCGATCGATGTCGACACCACCCTCGGCGTCCACGAGGATCCGGACGATCTGGGCGCGCTCGGAACCCGCGAGCTCGAGGTCGTCGAGTTCGACGTCTTCGGCTGCGAGCCACGGCTCGATCAGCTCCCGAATGGCTTCCATCTGTCCAGTCATCACCCTCTGGTCGTTGTCCGACCACTTCATCTCTACGGACCGGCTCTCGGCCCGGGGTCGCAAGCGACCCGCCGTCCCGGAGGGCATCTCGGAATCGAGACGCCGACCCAGGACACACCACAATGGCGTTCGACAGGCCGGGCCCTTGCCCGGGTGTCGGCCGCCATCGCCCGCCACCGCCCGTTATTGCCTCGGCACGTCACACAACGTGGTGCTGTGTCACGCGCTCTCGTCCATCACGGGACGAGGTGGGCTGGGCGCCCACCTCGCAGTAGCGTCCTATGGATTGGATGGCGGAGTATACCGCCGTTACGAATCGCGGTTGTCGGCGGCGAATTCCCGCATGTACGCGGCGAGCGCCGCCGCGCTCTCCTCGCTCAAAGCAGCGTAGAGGGAAGCCCGGCAGCCTCCGACGCTGCGGTGGCCCTTCAAACCGATCATGCGACGTTCCTCGGCCCCCGAAAGGAAACGGGACTCGAGGTCGAGCGTACCCAACGTGAAGACCACGTTCATGTGGCTGCGGCAGTCGGGGGCCACCGGATTCGTATAGAAACCGCCGCTCTCGTCTATGACGTCGTAGATGAGTCCGGCCTTGCGTGCAGATGCCGCCTCGAGCGCCTCCACTCCACCGCCCGCTTCGATGCGGGCGAGCACCTTGCCCATGATGTAGATGGGGAACATGGGCGGGGTGTTTCCGAGCGAGTCGGTCTTGGCATGCCAGTCGTAGCGCAGATACTTGGGCAAGGTCTGGGGGGTCCGTTCGGTCACCTCACGGCGGATGAACACCACCGCCATTCCGGCCGGAGCGAGATTCTTCTGGACGCCGCCATAGACCAAATCGTATCGGTCCCAGTCGATGGGCCGCGCCAGGTATTCCGACGACATGTCTCCCACGAGCGGAACTCCGACGTCCGGGAACTCGACCATCCGGATGCCTCCAATGGTCTCGTTCGTCGTGATGTGCAGGTACCGGGTGGCATCACGGATCTCGATCTCGCCGGGATCCGGCATGCGACGGAAACCCTCAGACGATCCATCCCACGCGGGATAGGCGTTTGCCACCAGGGCGGCGTCCTCGAACGCGCCCTTGCCCCACGCTCCGGTCACGAGGTACCCAACCGGATCGGCGCCGGCCAGGTTCATGGGAATCATCCCGAACTGGAGCATAGCACCGACCTGGACGAACAGGATGTCGAAGTCGTCCGGACACCCGGAAACCGTTCTCGTGAGGCGCAGGGTCTCGGCGTGGACGGCGTCGTATTCGTCGCTCCGGTGGCTCATCTCGACCACCGACATGCCCGCTCCGGCGAAATCGAGCATCTCGTCGCGGGCCTCTTCGAGCACGTCGGCGGGGAGCGTGCAGGGACCGGCGCCAAAGTTGTGCACTCGCATCCGCGGAATGGTTGCAGTCACCGTGTGTGACCGCCAATCAGATTGCGGACACACCGGCGGATCGAACCTATCCTCGACCGTATGGAGTCGGTCGAGACTGGTGTCGCGCGTTTCACATCCGGTGGGTGGACTCGAGAGGTCGATCACGTCGCCCCGGAGGCACCACTCGAACTGAGACTCCGGGGCGTCCCGCTCGCCGTCCTGATGCGGACTCCCGGCCAGGAGCGGGACCTCGCCCTCGGATTCGCCCTCACCGAGGGGATCCTCGTGTCACCGGCCGAACTCGCCGACGTCCGTCCCATCGATGACGGCGACCGGTTCGAGCTCGTGTTGGCCGAGCACATCGAAATCGATCCGGAGCAGTTCCGGCGTTCGGTGTACACATCTTCGTCCTGCGGTGTGTGCGGGAAAGCCTCCATCGACGCCGTCCGCATCGCAGCGCGACCTTTGCCTCCCGGACCCCTCGTCGATCCCCGCATGCTGGCGGCTCTTCCCGAGCGCCTCCTGGCCGACCAGCGCGGCTTCGCCCGGACCGGCGGCCTCCACGCCGCCGGCATCTTCGAACCCGATGGCCGCCTGCTCGTCCACGCCGAGGATGTGGGGCGGCACAACGCAACCGACAAGGTGATCGGAGCGCTGGCCGCCACTCGATGGCCACTGGGCGAGGTGATTCTCCAGGTGTCCGGGCGGGTGTCCTTCGAGATCGTCCAGAAGGCGGCGGTTGCCGGCATCCCGATGGTCCTCGGCGTCTCCGCGGCATCGTCTCTCGCCGTCGAACTGGCGTCGGACCT
This sequence comes from Acidimicrobiia bacterium, assembly GCA_029865445.1. Classification (GTDB taxonomy): domain Bacteria; phylum Actinomycetota; class Acidimicrobiia; order Spongiisociales; family ZC4RG35; genus JAOUGY01. Next base: position 2,477 of record JAOUGY010000026.1, read on the forward strand.
CGGATTGACCCTCGCCGGGTTCGTGCGCGAGGGTGGATTCGTGGTCTATTCGGGTGCCGGCAGGCTCGTGGGTAGTCCGTGATGGATCTGGCCCGGAGTCTTCGGGAGATCGTTGGCGCCGATCGACTGTCGGTTACCGACGCCGACAGGGACCTCCACGCCCACGACGACTCGTACAACGAGCCGGTCCGGCCCGACCTGGTGGTGTGGCCGCGGTCCACGGCCGAGGTTGCCGAGATCGCCCGCCTCGCCAACGAAACGTCCACCCCGATCACCGCCTGGGGAGCGGCGTCGAGCGCGGGCGGCCACGTGATCCCGGTCCGGCGGGGCATCGTCATGGATTTCGAGCAGATGAACCGGATTGTCGAAGTCGACCACGCCAACTTCCAGGCGGTGGTGCAACCCGGTGTCCTCCGGCTCGATCTCGAAGACCACCTGTCCCGACAGGGATTGTTCTTCGCCCCGGATCCGGGCGCCAACGCCACCGTCGGGGGGATGATCGCCAACAACGCGGCCGGCGTGCGCGCCCTCAAATACGGCGCCACACGCGACAACGTGCTTGGGCTGGAGGTCGTTCTCGCCAACGGATCGATCGTCCGCACGGGGTCCCGTTCCATCAAACAGTCATCCGGCTACCAGCTCACCCAGATCTTCGTCGGCTCTGAGGGAACGCTGGGATTGGTCACCGAGGCGACCCTGAAGTTGCGGCCGATTCCGAGCCACGTCGCCACCGCCATCGTCGGCTTCCCAACTGTCGAAGCGGCCGCCGCCGCCGTCGCCGACATCATGGGCCTGGCGCTCGAACCGGCCGCTCTGGAACTGCTCGCCGCAGACCATTTGCGGTGGATGAACGAGGACGAGGCGACGTCGTTCGCCGAGGTGCCGACGATGTTGATCGAGTTCACAGATGCGTCCGCGACCTCAGTGGAGGAACGGATGGAGGCCGCAATCTCGATCTGTCGTGACCATGGCGCAATCGAGGTCGGCGCTGTGACGGATCACGCCGAGCGGGCGAACCTGTGGCGGGTCCGGCACGGCGTGAGACACCGCTACCGGCGGAGGCTGGCCGGCGGAGCGTGGATCGGAATGGATGTATCGGTGCCTGTCGCAAGCTTCGCCGAGCTCGTCTCATACGCCATCGCCAGCGCGGAGCAGAATGGCTTCCCGGGGGCGGTTCTCGGCCACGCCGGCGACGGCAACCTCCACCTGGGGCTCGGGTATCCGCCCGGCGACGACGACGCCCGCAGCCGGGCACACCTGGTGAGTGGACTGCTGGTCGACAAGGCGATCGAGTTGGGCGGGACCTGCTCCGGAGAGCACGGGATCGGGCTCGACAAACGTGGCTACATGACCGCCGAACACGGCAGGGCCGCCGTCGAGGCCATGCGGGCGATCAAGACCGCGCTCGACCCGCACAACATCCTCAACCCGGAGAAGGTTCTCCCCGAGCCGTGAGGCTCAGCCGCCCCGCCCTCGTTCCACCGCAGTGACGATGTGGTCCACCACGTCGGACAGCGCAACCTCGACGGTTTCCAGGCCCGCGCGCCTCGTCACCTCGGCGACGCCGTTGGCGACACCTTTCGGACCGACCGTGACCCGATAGGGGAAACCGACCAATTCGGCGTCGGCGAACTTCACACCGGGCCGCTCCGCCCGATCGTCGAGGATCACCTCGACACCGGCATCGGTCAGACCCGAGTAGACGTCACGGGCAGCGGTGGAGGCAGCCTCGTCGTCGGGACGGAGCACGGTGACGACCACCTCGTAGGGCGCCACCGCCACCGGCCACACGATGCCCCGTTCGTCGTGCGACGCTTCGACGATCGCCGCCATGCCTCGTTCCACCCCGATGCCATACGATCCCATCACGATGGGTAGCGAAGCACCAGACTCGTCCTGGACGAGCGCGTTCATCGCCTCCGAATACCTGGTGCCGAGCTTGAAGATGTGACCGACCTCGATGCCCTTCCACAGGTCGAGTTGTCCGTCGCAGTTGGGGCATGATTCGCCGGCGCGAACCGTCCGCAGACTCGCCCACGTGTCGACGGCGACGTCGCGTTCCACGTCCACATCGCGAAGGTGCCAATCATCGGTGTTGGCCCCGGTCGTCATGCCACGGCGACCGGACAGCGCGTGGTCGGCGACGATTCGAAGGCCGGTGACGCCGACCGCACCGAGGCTCCCGGGGTGTGCCCCGAGCGCGGCGACGATCTCCTCGGGTTGGGCGGGGCGGACCTTGATACCGCCGGTGGCGTCGATCAGTTTCTGCTCGAGCAGGTCGTGATCGCCCCGCAACAGAACGAGTGTCACCTCGTCGTCGATCAGGTACACCAGTGTCTTGATCTGGCGATCGGGTGCAGCGATATCGGGAAACGCCTCGGCCAGCGCCTTGATCGTGTGGAGGTCGGGCGTACCGAACCGGGAGGGCTCGGGGACGGTGTCCGCGTCTTCGACGGTGGCAAGCTTCGACGTGGCCTTCTCCAGATTGGAGCGGTAGTCACAACCGTCGCAGGTGACGATCCAGTCTTCTCCTGCACCGCTCCTCACCATGAACTCGATCGACCCCGAACCTCCCATCGCTCCCGACGACGCCTCGACATCGACGACGTGCAAGCCAAGACGAGAGAAGATCCGCAGGTAGGCGCCGTGATGCCGGTCGAACGCTTCGCCCAAACCGGTCTCGTCGACATCGAGGCTGTACGAGTCCTTCATCGTGAACTCGCGCACTCGAAGCAGTCCCGACTTGGGGCGGGGTTCGTCGCGGAACTTGGTCTGGATCTGATACCAGATCTGAGGCAGGTCCTTGTACGAGAACAGCTCGGTCGCGAGAAGCGCAAACACCTCTTCGTGGGTCATTCCCAGTGCGTTGTCGGCCCCTTTCCGATCCACGAGCCTGAACATCTCGTCACCCATGACGTCCCAGCGCCCTGAGCGTTTCCAGATCTCCGCGGGGTGCAGGGCGGGCAAGTGGAACCTTTGGCCGCCGATGCGGTCCATCTCCTCCTCGATGATCCGAGCGACCTTTGACCGCACCCGTTGACCGAGGGGAAGCATCGAATAGTGCCCGGCCGCGAGCTGGCGGATGTACCCCGCTCGGACGAGCAGCTTGTGACTGACCGCCTCGGCTTCGGCGGGGTCGTCGCGCAGGGTGGGGATGAAGAGTTCAGACCAATACATAAGGGCGCTGAACCTTACCCACCCCGCAGGGGTCGCCCGCAACGATTAATGGCGGGCGTCAGGAGTCCTCTGCAACACCGGCAACGCGGCGCCGTCGCTCCGCTGCCCGGTTGGCGTCACCTTTGATCTCGATGAGTTGGGCCCGGTCCGCCGCGGCGATCTCGGCCGCCCCCACGTCCGCCGCAGCCAGCCGGGCCTCGACACCCTCGTCGACCAACCGCCGGGCTTCCTCCAACAAGGCCTCCACCATCTCGTCTTCGGGGACCACTCGTACGACTTGGCCCTTGATGAACAGGTGACCCTTGTTGCGGCCGGCGGCGATCCCGATGTCGGCGGAACCTGCCTCACCTGGCCCGTTCACCACGCAACCCATCACTGCCACCTGGATGGGGAGGTTCTCCGCCTCGAGTGCCTCCTGGGCTCGCCTGGCCACATCGATCACGTCGACCTCGGCGCGGCCACACGACGGACAGGCGATCAGGTCCAGGCCTTTCCGCTCCCGCAACCCCAGGTACTCCAGGAGTTGCCGCCCGGCCTTTGCCTCCTCCACCGGATCGGCGGTGAGCGAGAAGCGGATCGTGTCGCCTATTCCTTCGTTGAGCAACGTGGCGATGCCCGCCACCGACTTGATGAGCCCGCCCGGCAGCGGTCCGGCCTCGGTGACCCCCAGATGGAGCGGGTAGTCCACCGTGGCGGAGAGCAACCGGTACGACTCCACCATGGTGGGGACGTTCGAGTGTTTCACCGAGATCTTGATGTCGGTGAAACCGACTTCCTCGAGGTATCGGATCTCGGTCTTGGCGCTCTCGACGAGGGCGGCCGGCGTGGCGCCACCGTGTTTGGCCTCGAGATCCCTGTCCAACGATCCACCGTTCACTCCCACCCGGATCGGAACGCCCCGCTCCCCCGCTTCTCGGGCGACGGTCTTGATGTGTTCTTCCTTCCGGATGTTCCCCGGATTGAGCCTCAGTCCCTGGACACCGGCTTCGAGAGCGGCGAGCGCCAGCCGGTGTTGAAAGTGAATGTCGGCGACGATCGGTACGGGGCTGCGCGGCACGATCTCGGCCAGACCCTGGGCAGCCTCGACGTCATTGCATGTGATCCGCACGATGTCGGCGCCCGCCCCGGCGAGTGCGTACACCTGCGTGAGCGTCCCATCGACATCGGCCGTCTTCGTGGTCGTCATCGACTGGACCGAAACGGGCGCGTCACCACCCACGGCCACGGTACCGACGTGGATCTGACGTGTGACTCTGCGTGGATGCATCAGGACGGGATCTGGATGGGGTTCACGATGTCGAGGATTATCGACACGACGCCGAGAATCGACAAAGCCCCGATCACGATCACAGCGACCGGAATCAGCGCCCTGACGTCCACCTTCCTCCGCGTCAGTTTCTCGTAGAGAGCCACCGCGAAGTGACCACCGTCGAGCGGGAAGAGGGGGACGGCGTTCACCGTTCCGAGCGTCACATTGACCGCCGCCATCACCCCGAGCAGATTGATGATCCCGAGTTCACCCGCCTGCGATCCGATCTGAGCGAGACCGATGGGGCTGACGGGCCGCACTGCGTTGTCGACCTCACCGCCCAGCACCCCGCCGAACAGTTGGGATAGCGTGTCGAAGCGGAAGATCTTCGAGAAGACGTCCACGGTGCCCGCCACCTGGATCCCGACGAGCCGCGCCGCCCGGCCGGCACCGCTGAACACGGATATCGGCTGCCGTTCGTAGTCCGGGGCGACCCCGAGGAAACCGACGTTCTCCCCGGTGACCGGGTCGCTCCGCGATCCCAGTGTGGCCGGCAGCGAAAGGATCGACCCTCGACGGTCGATCTCGATCACGACGGTTTCACCGGGCCGGGAGCCGATGGCCGCGGCGAGACTCTCCCAGTCGCCTGAGGCGACTCCGTCAACCGACAGGATCACGTCACCCGCTTCGATTCCGGCCAGTCTCGCAGCGGACTCCGAGCCATCATCGGGCACCACGACCTCGCGGACTGCAGTGGTTGGTGTCTGGTCTCCACCCCACATGGCAAGCCCGAACAACAGCAGATACGCAAGGAGGAAGTTGGCGGCGACACCGGCGAGGACGACCACGGACTTCTTCCAGAACTCCTTCTCCCGATAGGTCCGGCCCACATCCTCGGGGGCAACCTCTTCGAGCGCGCTCATCCCCACGATTCGCACGTAGGCGCCGAACGGAATCGGCTTGATTCCGTATTCGGTCTCGCCCCGCTTGAAGGACCAGATCTTCGGGCCAAAACCGAGGAAGAACTCGGTGACTTTCATGCCCGTGGCCTTGGCGGCGAAGAAGTGGCCGGCCTCATGGGCGACGATGAACGCAACGATGGCAGCGAGAAGCCCGAAGGCGCCGAGGAATCCGGTCATGCAACGATCAAGTTAGTGGACACGGCCGGCAACATTCTCGTTTGGGTGCCCAAGGACGGTGACCTCAGCACACACCCGCGACCAGCGACGCAGCCAGTTGGCGAGCGCGGCGATCGGTCTCGAGTACTTCGTCGATCGACGCCGCGGGCTCTCCGGCCAGGTCCGCCAGGGTCCGTTCGATCACACCGGCGATCCCCAGAAAGCCGAGCCTCCCCTGCACGAACGCCGCAACAGCGACCTCATCGGCCGCGTTGAACACGGCCGGGGCGGCCCCTCCCGCTCGACCCGCAGCGAATGCGAGAGGGAGCGCCGAGAACGTGTCGGTATCGGGCTCTTCGAAGCTCAGCGTCCGACCGGCGAGCTCGAACGGGTCCAATCCGGCGTTGGTGCGCTCGGGGTACGTGAGGGCGTACTGGATCGGAATCCGCATGTCGGTGTGCCCGACATGAGCGAGGAGTGCACCGTCGGTGAGCCGGACGAAGGAGTGGACGAGGCTTTGAGGGTGGATGACCACTTCTATCTGATCGAAGTCGACCCCGAACAGGACGTGGGCTTCGATGACTTCGAGGCCCTTGTTGGCGAGCGTGGCCGAGTCCACTGTGATCCGACCCCCCATGGTCCAGGTCGGATGCGCCATCGCCTGGGCAGGGGTGACGTCCTCCAGGTCGGGCCGCTTCTTTCCGAGGAACGGACCGCCGCTGGCGGTGATCACGAGCGACGCCACCTCCGACCTGTCCACGCCCGAGAGGAGTTGGTGCAACGCCGAGTGCTCCGAGTCGACCGGGATCAGCTCTCCTCCACCCCGCCGGGCGGCGTCCAATACCAGCGGCCCGGCCGCCACCAACGACTCCTTGTTGGCGAGTCCGAGCCGGTTTCCGGCTTCCAGGGCCGCTATCGATGGTCGAAGGCCGGCAGCGCCGACGATGCCGTTGACGACCGTGACACCTGTTTTCGCCGCCATGGCCACGACGGCATCCGCCCCGAACTCTGCCCGTTGGCCGATGGCCGCCGCCAGCTCCGACCTCTCCTCTCCCGACCCTCCGGAGACCGCCACCGCCGACGTGGAAAATCTGGTGGACAGTTCGAGAATCTGGCGGCTTGGGCGGCCGGAGGCGAGCCCAACCACCTCGAGGCCGAGGCGTTCGCACACGTCGAGCGCCTGGAGCCCGATCGACCCGGTGGCACCGAGGACGACGACGCCGCTCACACCAGGCCGAAGTACTGGAACAAGAGATAGGCGCCGGGGACCACGAACAGGAGTGCGTCTATCCGGTCGAGCATGCCTCCGTGACCGGGCAGCAGCGACCCCATGTCCTTGGTGTCGAGGGCACGTTTGACCACCGATTCGGCCGCATCTCCCAGTGGTGCCAGCACGACGATCATCCCCGCCGTCATCAGAGCCTGGGTGAGATCGACGACGAAGATCGCCTTGAAGGTCGAGAGAATCGAGGCAAGCACGAACGCCGTGAGCACTCCCCCGACGAAACCTTCCCACGTCTTCTTGGGCGACACTTGGGGGGCCATGAGGCGGCGACCCATTGCCCGGCCTGCGAAATACGAGCCGGCGTCGAACGCAGCGGTGAGGAGCACGACCAGGAGGATGAGGCCTTCGTAGTTCTCGGGTGCCGCGGTGATGGCGATGGCGAAGGCGAGCAGTGATATCCAGGCGGCGCCCATCAGGGTGAGCGATACGTTCTCCACGGGGTTCCTTCTCCCGGCGGCGCCGTAGAACAACGCGGTGATGGCGGTACACACCCCCAAGGACACGCCGATCGCCACCGGCCCCGATCTGAGCGTTCCCACGGCACCGCCCAGAACCGCCAGAAACCCGAACAACGCCACGGGCGAGAATCCTCGAGAGCGAACGGTCGTGTAGAACTCGGAGAGGGAGATGAGCATCACGATCGCCACGAAACCGGCGAACCACACCTGCCCCAGGAGCAAGGTCCCCAGGAAGATGGCGACGAGAACGATCGCCGTCCCCACCCGGAGGGTCAGATCCGACGCCCGCTGCTGTTCAGCAGCTTCGACCTCTTCTTCGGACAGACCCTTGACACCGGTCACGTCATCGAATCCGATCAGACCGGAGCCGACTCCCGGGAGGGACGCGGCCACCGCCTGGCGTTCCACGTCTTCTTCGGCCGCTCGAGCGACCTCCTCTGCAAGCCCCTGATACTCACGCGTCGTGGCCGCGATGTAGTCGTCGTTGGTGAACTCGTCGAGCGAGGTGGGACCCGACCCGAGGTCTCCGAACGATGGTGGCTCCTCGTCGGCAGCCTCACCATCGACCTCGGCATGGGTGCTCTCGTCCACAGGAATCGGGGCCGCGTCGTCGCCGTCGTCATCGGCCGTGCGAGGGAATTCGGTCTCCCAGGGGCGGAGGATCCGTGGCTCGGCCTGGTCAGGCCCGTCACCACTCATGGTCATACCTCGAGGAGCTCGGCTTCCTTGCGCTGGAGCAGGTCGTCGACCTGAGCCACGTAGCCGTCGGTCAGGTCTTGGAGGTCCTTCTCGGCCCGATGGATGTCGTCGTCGGAGATCTCGCCGTGGAGGGCCTCCATGTCGGACTTCACGTGCCGGCGAATGTTGCGGATCGCAACCCTGCCTTCCTCAGCCATCCCTTTGACGACCTTGATCAGGTCGCGCCGTCGTTCCTCGGTGAGAGGCGGGAAAGCCAAACGGATCACGGTGCCGTCGTTCGACGGCATCAAACCCAGATCGCCTTCCTGAAGCGCCTTTTCGATGGCGTGCATCGAGCCTTTGTCGAACGGGGAGATGACCAGCAGTCGGGGTTCCGGAACGGAGAACGTAGCCAGCTGCTGGAGGGGCGTGGGGGTGCCGTAGTACTCGACGTGAACGCGATTCAGGATCTGAGGATTGGCACGACCGGTCCGCACTGTGGCGAATTCGGTTCCGACGTGATCGACTGCGTGACCCATCTTGTCCTTGGCTTCGGCCAGAAGTTCTTCGATCACGTTTCCTCCTCCGATTCAGTGCACGATCGTGCCGATGCCCTCGCCAAGCACTGCTTTGACGATATTGCCTGGTTCGGTCATGTCGAAGACGGCAATCGGCACATCGTGCTCTCGACACATCGTAATGGCGGTCGAGTCCATCACCCGGAGTCCCAACGACAGGAACTCCATGTAGCCCAGCTCCGGGAAGCGCTTTGCATCCGGATGGGCGACGGGGTCCTTGTCGTAGATCCCATCCACCTTGCTCGCCTTGAGCAGCACTTCGGCTCCCACTTCCACCGCCCTCAGAGCGGCCGTGGTGTCGGTGGTGAAGAACGGGTTGCCCGTACCCGCGGCGAAGATGACGATCCGGCCCTTTTCCAGGTGCCGGATCGCTCGAAGCCGGATGTAGGGCTCGGCGAGCTGCTGCATCGTGATCGCCGACTGAACCCGGGAGGGGACGCCCTCCTTTTCGAGAGCGTCCCTCAGCGCCAGTGCGTTGATGACGGTTGCCAGCATGCCCATGTAATCGGCCGACGCAGGATCCATTCCTTTGGCCGCCGACGAAACACCGCGGAAGATGTTGCCGCCGCCGACCACGATTGCGACCTGGACGCCGGAGGCATGAGCCTCCGCGATTTCGGCGGAGACCCGCTTCACCGTGGTGGGATCGATGCCATACCCGAGTTCGGGGTCGGCGAATGCCTCGCCGGACAGCTTGAGCAGGACTCGGCGTGGGGTCACGCGGACTCGCCCACCGCGATGCGGGACACGCGGCGAACCGAGATGTTCTCGCCCATCTTTGCGGCGAGCTGGGCGACCAGGTCACCGACGGTGCCTTCGAACTTCTCCTTGTTCACGAACTCCTGCTCGTACAGCACCGAGTCCTTCATGAACTTCTCGATCCGGCCTTCGACGATCTTGGCGATGGCCTGGTCGGGTTTGCCGGCCGCTCGCGCCTCGCGTTCGATGAGTTCGGCCTCCTTGGCGATGGCCGCCTCATCGGCATCCTCACGCCGGACCCAGGTGGGGTTTGCCCACGACACGTGCATGGCGATGTCGGTTGCCACCTCACCGAACTCCGGCGATTTGGCGACGAAGTCGGTCTCGCAGGCAAGCTCGACGAGGACACCCATAACCACATGATCGTTCTGGACGTGCAAGTACGACCCGATCGTGCCTTCCGTGGCGTCCCGGTCCGCACGCTTGGCGAGCGCCGCCAACCCTCGCTCCCGTAGGAGCTCGAAGGCCTTCTCGAGGTCGCCCCCGGAATCGGTGAGGGCCTTCTTGGCGTCCATCATCCCGACGCCGGCCTGCTGCCGCAGCGCCTGGATGTCCTTTGCTGTGAAATCTGCCACGTTTCCTCCGTTGAGACTCAGGCTTCGGCGTCGCCTTCGGCGGCGGCTTCCTTCGCCTTGCCGGACGCATCCCGTCCTTCCCGCACCGCATCGGCCAGCGCCATGGCGACGAGCTCTGCGGACCTGATGGCGTCGTCGTTGCCTGGGATGACGACGTCGATCGGGTCGGGGTCACAGTTGGTGTCGACGAGTGCGAGCACTTTGAGTCCGAGCCTCTGGGCTTCCTTGACCGCGGTGTGCTCGTTGTTGACGTCCACCACGAAGATGGCGTCGGGGACCTTCGAGAGTCCGGCCACACCACCGAGGTTGGCCTGGAGCTTCTCGAGCTCACGACGAAGGCGCAGGCGTTCCTTCTTGTGACGAGCCTGCATCTCGCCGCTCTCCTCCATGCGCTGAAGTTCCTTCATGTAGAAGATGCGCTTCTGGATGGTGGGGAAGTTGGTCAACATGCCGCCGAGCCAGCGGTAGTTGACGTACGGCATGCCCGCATGCTCTGCCGCCAACTGGACTGCCGTGGCGGCTTGCTTCTTGGTGCCGACGAACAGCAATGTGCCGCCGTTCGCCGCCATGTTCTTGACGTACTCGACCGCGCTGTCCACCTGGGACACGGTCTGTCGCAGATCGACGATGTGGATGCCGTTCCGCTCGCCGTAGATGTACGGCGCCATCTTGGGATTCCAGCGCCGGGTCTGGTGTCCGAAGTGGACCCCAGCCTCCAGCAGCTGTTTCATCGTGACTCCGGCCACGTGCTGCTCCTTCTGGTTGGTTCCTCCGCCTCTGACCCTTCCGGGTCCGCCTCATTTCGGACATGTCCGACCAGAGAGGCGCCGAGGCGTGCGTGATTGGTGGAGAGTGTAGCCCCCGGGTGCCGCAGCGGGCGAGTCGAGCTACCGGTAGCTGGGTTCGGTCATGCGGTTGCGGAGGCTCATGACGCTCTTGGCGTGGATCTGACAGACCCGAGACTCCGTCACGCCCAGCACGTCGCCGATCTCGGCCAGCGTCAACCCTTCGTAGTAGTAGAGGGTGAGGACCAGGCGCTCCCGGTCGGGCAGACGGTTGATGGCGTCGGCGAGGATGCGACGCGTCTCTTCCTTCTGGAAGGCCGCTTCCGGACCGGCACCCATCGAGTCGGCGACCATGTCACCGAGCGAGTTCGACGAGTCCGGGGCGAGCACCTCGTCGAGGGCGACGATCCCGAGGTTGGAGATCTCGGCGAGTGCGTCGCGTAGCTCGTCGACGCTGTTTCCCATGTGCCGCGCCAGTTCGTCGTCGCTGGGCGTCCGCTGCAATCGGTGTTCGAGTTCGGCAAGCGAGCGCTCGATTTCTCTGGCTCGCGCCCGCACCGACCGCGGAACCCAGTCGAGTGCCCGCAACTCGTCGAGGATCGCCCCTTTGATCCGGTTGATCGCATACGTCTCGAACTTGAACCCGCGGTCGGGCTCGAACTTGTCGATGGCGTCGATCAGCCCGAAGATCCCGTACGAGACGAGGTCGGCCTGGTCGACGTTGCGGGGAAGCCCCACGCCCACACGGCCGGCAACGAACTTGACCAGCGGTGAGTACTGAATGATCAGTGCTTCCCGCGCCCGGTCTTCTCCTGTTGCTTTGAACCTGTCCCAGAGGGAGGAGACCTCGTCGGCCGGCGACTGGTCACGCCCATTGGTGGCGGCGGTCATTGTTGCCCTTGCGATGGTGGCGGTTTTACGAATTGTAAGTCTTGGCGGGGGGCATCACACCTCCCCAGGTTCCCGCATGGTAGAAGAAACGATTGCGGGTGCCAGCATCTCCGACATCCGGTCACCTCACGACCGCTCCGATTCGGTCGGGACGGCTGCCCCTATCGACCACCACCTCCAAGCGCGACGATCGCGTTATAAGGAGGTTCACCGTGCGGAGTGCCCTCAGTTTGGTGCTGGCGGCGCTGATCACCGGTTGCGCGGGATCTCAAGCCGTCACCACCACCGCCGAGCCATCCCCGACCAGCCAAGAATCGGTCGTCGTCCCCTCTACCCAATCGGAGCCGGTCTCCGGCTCCCTGGTCAACCCGGATCCGGAACCCGTGCCTGAGGCGGAGGACCGGACGGAATCCAGTATCACGGTGGGAGGTATGGGAGCGAGCTACGAGACTCCCAGCAGGGCGATCGTGGACCTTGGCGTCACGAGTCGTCGTGACAGCGTCGTGGCAGCCAGCCGAGCGGCCACCGATTCCGGGAGTGCACTGCGGAGTGCGCTACTCGAGATGGGAGTGGATGAATCGGACATCCAAACAACCCAATTCTCGATCCAGCCGTACCACGACAACTGGCCCGAGATCACGGGTTACGAGGCTTCTCTTGGATACCGCGTGACGTTGAGGGACGTCGACCCGATCGGTGAGGTCCTCGCCGAGGCGATCGCCGCAGGTGGCGATGACGTCCGGGCATGGGGCATGAGGTTCGAAACCGACCCGAAGCCGCTCATGGAATCGGCGCGCGACGAGGCGTGGCGGGACGCGGCTTCTCGTGCCGCGGATCTCACGCGGTTGAGTGGGACGAGTCTCGGTCGTGTCCTCGACATCCATGAGAAGGTGCTGGTCACGTCCTCCCAGGGCATGTCCGAGGGTGGGGAAGGCGATTCGGCGCCGTTCGACATTCCGGTTTCACCCGGCGTCACCGGCGTAGTGGTTCTGCTCACCGTGACGTACGCGATCGGTTCCGCCGGACCGGCGTGACACCCACCTGAGTACGCCTTCGGTCACGACCACCGACCCCGTCGCCTGCAGCCGTGCCAGTTCGAGCATGGCTTCGGCGACGGGGCGGTCACCGATGAACTCCTCCACCGTCGCGGGCATCGACCCCGCAGGAGGAACACTGCCGGCCGGTGCGGGCCCCATGATCAGTTCGAGGTCGGACACGAGATCGTCCAGATCCTGTATCGGATGGGCGCCGTCACGGATCAGCATGTTGCACCCGCGGGACGTGGTTCTCGTGATGTCGCCGGGAACCGCCCATACATCTCGGCCTTGGGCGAGGGCCTGTCCGGCCGTGATCAGGGCGCCGCTCCGGACTGCGGCCTCCACCACGATCACGACACTCGACAACCCGGCGATGATCCGGTTGCGGTAGGGAAACCGCCAGGCCTCCGGCTCGACCCCGGGACCGAATTCGGATACGACTGCACCTCCGTCGGCGACGATCCGCTCCCCGAGCCCACGGTTGCGACGTGGATACCAGACGTCGATACCGCTTCCGAGGACCGCCACGGCGGTCCCGCCGGACTCGAGCGCTCCTTCGTGCGCAGCTCCGTCCACTCCGAGCGCCAGGCCGCTGACCACGGGCCAGCCGGCGCCACCCACGATCCGGCCTACTTCTCTGGCCACGTCGAGCCCGTAGCGGGTGGCCCGCCGCGCCCCGACCACCGCCACACCCGGCCGGTCGGGCAGTTCCCCGCGGGCGAACAGCCAGGGCGGGGCGTCCGGAGTGTCGGTGAGCCATGGCGGGAGGGCGTTCGATTCGAGGAAGCGGACACCGGGGACCGGCCACTCCGCACCGCCACTCCCTCCCGACCAGCCGCTGCCGGAGGCGAGGATCTTTCGGACCGTGTCCGGATTCCGGCCTTCGAGCGCCAGGCTCAGCAGCCTGCTCACCACGCCTCCCGGAATGCGATCGCCTCGGCGACGTGGGCCTCGTCGACGGCGTCGGAAGCGCCGAGGTCGGCGATGGTCCTCGCCACCCGCCGCACCCGGTCGTACCCGCGCCCGGTCAGAGCACCCCGGTCGCACGTCGTGGAAAGGAGCCGCCGCCCGTCTTCCGTGAACGCCAGATCGTCGAGTTGGGCCGAACCGAGCCCGGCGTTGCGCCCACCCCTCGCCCGCTGTCGCTCGACCGCCGCACCAACGCGAGACGCCACAGCCTCCGAAGGCTCGCCGCGTGGCCCGTCGAGCCGTTCCGGTTTCGACATCCAAACCCTGAGGTCGAACCGGTCGAGCAGCGGACCGGACAGCCGGCGCCGGTACTTGTCGACCGCAGCGTCGGAACACCGACATGCAACGTGGCGGTCGCCCCGGTGGCCGCACGGACACGGGTTGGTGGCGGCCACCACCTGGCACCGGGCCGGGAACCGCTCGCTCCACCCGCGGCGGGCGATCTCAACCACGCCATCTTCCAGAGGCTGACGCAACGCATCCAGCACCGAGGCGGGAAACTCGCCGAGCTCATCGAGGAAGAGGACGCCGTTGTGGGCGAGGGTGAGTTCGCCGGGGACGGGTGACCCGCTGCCTCCCCCCAAGAGCGCGGCGCGGGATGCCGAGTGGTGCGGGGCTCTGAACGGGGGCAACGATGTGGCTTGACGATCACGGTCGGCCGCCTCCCACGTACACATGACCTCGAGAAGTTCCTCGTCGGTGAGCGGTGGGAGGATTCCGGCGAGTCGTTTCGCCAGCATCGACTTGCCGGTGCCGGGCGGACCGATCAAGAGCAGATGATGACCACCGGCCGCCGCTACCTCGAGGGCCCGCCTCGCCAGGGGCTGTCCGCGGACGTCGGCCAGGTCCGGGACATCGAAGTCACCATCTATTTGACGATGCTTGCGCTCGGGGGCCGGATCGAAGCCGGCGCTGACCGCTTCCACCAGAGTGCGAACGCCTCGCACGTCCGCCCCGGGCACCGTCGCCGCCCGGTCGACGGACTCTTCGGGAACCACACAGGGCACACCCATCTGCGCCGCCACCATGGCGGCCGCCACCACCCCCCGGGCCGGGCGCACCGTGCCATCGAGGGCGAGTTCGCCCACCGCCACCACCCTCGCCGCCGCCGCCGGTATCGACTCGTCGGCAGCCAGCACCCCCAACGCGATCGGAAGGTCGAACGCCGACCCCATCTTCGGCAGATCCGCCGGTGCGAGGTTGACGGTGAGGGTGCGGTTGGGGAACCGGAACGACGAGGCCGTGACGGCCGCCCGAACCCGTTCCTTCGCTTCGCGGATGGCGGCGTCGGGAAGCCCGACCAGCGCGAACTTCTCTTTGGATCGACCCACGTGGGCTTCCACGTGCACCCGTCGCGGGACGGCGCCCACCAGGGTGGCAGATGATGCAACGGCAAACATGGACCCAACGTACGAGCCACCTACGACAAGAACCGGTACGGCCGTCCCATGTCCTCGAACCATCACACAACCGCATGCCGACCGTCACATTTGTGCCGTATCGTGGACCCATGAGCCTCGACTGGGAACAGGTGGTCATCGCCGCGGTCGATCCGGTGGCGCTCGGCCGCTGGTGGGCCGAGGCGTTGCGATGGGAGATCATCAACGACCACCCCGACGAGTTCGAGATCCAGCCGCAGCCGGGCCGAACCCCCGGCATCATCTTCCTGCCGGTGACCGGCCTCAAGCAGTCGAAGAACCGTCTCCACCTCGACTTCCGCCCCGACAACCAGGCAGCCGAGGTCGAGCGGCTCATCGAACTCGGCGCCACGAGACTCGACATCGGCCAGGGCGACGTTCCGTGGGTGGTGTTGGCGGATCCTGAGGACAACGAGTTCTGCGTGTTGGGAGATGGCCGGCCGAGGGCGTGACTGGGACACCAATTCACCCGCCAGACCGGCAGTGGGCTGAATCGCTCGGGATCAACCGCTCCGAGTTGCCGCTCCGGCGCCACCTCAAACTGCTCGCCAGCCCAAAGCGACGCGGAACGCCTGGAGCCGGAACGACTCGATGAAGGGGAGCGGTCACTCGCTGCCAGGTCAGCCGTCGAGCGGATGCCGCCAACGAAGATCACGGAAGCGGGCGAATCCCCGGTCGGCGGACCACCAGGTTCCTCCCGCCTCGATGGTCAGGGCGGCTAGGAATGCGTCCGGAACGTCGTTTCCACGCGCATCGATGGAGCGGCACAGTGTTTCGAAGATCGCCCAGTGCCGCCTGCCGGGCACCAACTCCACCGCATTCGGTGTTGTCCGCAGCTCCTCGCAGAAGTCCAGTGCGACGGACAGCGGGGTCGGATCCTTGAACACTCGCGGGTGGGTGACGACGCGCACGAAACCCGACAGGACCATCGTGCTGAGTCCGAGCGGTTCGTCCGCCTGCCGGGCGACCTCGAGCCACCCCTGAAAGTCTTCGTGACGGGGACTGTCCTGGCGATGGGCGTACACCAGGATGTTGACGTCAACGACGCGCATCGATTCGGACGCCCTCTTCCATCAACTCACGCACACCGGCGCTGTCGGCGAGATCGACACCCGGCATCACACCTTCCCTACCGAACACTGGCAAGGGAACGATGGCCCGGCTCGACGACGACCGTCGGAGCGACTCCTGAATGGCATCCTCGATGACCTGACCGATCGTACGCCCGGTTCGGTCGGCCACCGCCTTCACCTTCCGGTGCAACTCGTCGTCGATGCTGATGGTGGTCCTCATCGCACACATCATATCGTCAGTGGGTGATGTTTTGATGCGCCAGCTGTCTTGCGACCTCTCTGCCCTCGGCACCGTATCGGGGACGAGCGACGAATTCTAGGGCATGTCGAGTAGGGGCCCGAACCACGAATTCCAGCCCCGACAGTAAGACCCCGGTGCCAGGCGTAATCAGATGTGATAACGTGGGAACGTGAAGGAACCAACCCTGGAAGACGTCCTGGTCAAGGCGACAGAGCTCCAGAGCATCGTCCCCGGCGCCGTGCTGGTCGGCGGCGCCGGGGACGCTTTCCATGCCCGCCACAGGGTCTCGTTCGACCACGATCATGTACTCCACGATCTGACCGCTCGGTTCGACACTGTCCTCGAGAACCTCGAAGCACTGGCAGACTGGTCCCTCGCCCGGGTTCGTCCCGGCAAGATCATCCTCGGTTCCCTCGGAGACATCGAGACCGGCATCCGCCAACTCATCCGCACACGACCCTTGGAGGTCGAGGAAGTCGACGTGGACGGCCGCACGCTGGTGGTTCCCACCATCGAAGAGACACTTCGTGTCAAATGTTGGCTGGCAGTCACCCGCAACCAGACCCGGGACTACCTCGACGTCGCCGCCCTCGCCGACCGGTTGGGCACACAACGTGCGGCGACGGTCATCGCCGGCATCGACCCCTACTACTCCGACGTCAACGCAACACCCGACGCGGTGACAACCCAGGTCGTCCGCCAGTTGGCGGACCCCAGACCCCGAGACCACCGCACCACCACCGAACTCGACACCTACAAGGGACTCGACGAGCGTTGGCACGACTGGAACGAGGTGCGTAGGGCACTTCGAGAACTCGCCGAAGCGGTCGTGTCATGACCCCCCGCTTCCGCAACGTCGACGTCGCCTCCCCCGATCCCGATCAGTGGCCGTTCGAGGCCGTGCTGGCCGCCATCGAACGCGGCACCCTCAGCGACTGGCGAGTCATCGCGGCCACCATCCGTGCCAACCCGTGGGGACCGTGCGCCCGCGCCGTCGAGACCATCACGGGCTGGAACGAGAACTACGGCGTCGACCGTCTGCTCGAAGGCATCATCGAGAAAGCCCGCCACGACGCCGACGCCGAGTCACGCCGGGAGTACGGAGCCCGGATCCGGACGGTCCGAACGTCCCTCGGCATGACGATGCGCGAGTTCGCCCCGCTCATCGGAACCTCCGCTGCCCGCCTCGCCTCGTACGAGTCGGGCAAAGTCGCACCCACCGCCAACATCCTCGGCAGGGTCGACCGCCTCCAACGCACCCACCGCGTAGGCTGACTGCTCACCTGGAGACGACCGCCTCATCATGCCCACTGCTCAGGATGAGCCAGCCTTTCGGATCAGCGCGGTCAACCTGGCCCGAAGGTCCGCAGAATCAACCGAGCGGCCAGACGGATCCCGCAACACCGAGGCAAAGACTGTGATCGTGCGCCCG
>JAOUGY010000281.1 GCA_029865445.1 Acidimicrobiia bacterium
GTGGGAACGGGCCGGCCTTCTCGATCCGATCGGGCGCGATGGGCTTCGACGCCAATACGATGCCGAGGTCTTCCAGCGCCTTGCGACGATCGTGCTGCTTCAGCGAGGGGGCTTCACGCTGGAAGAAATCCGCGAACTCCTCGAACCGGACCCGACCGGTGCCTCCAGACAGCGGTTTGCGGCGAAACTCGAGGAGTTGCAGGAACGGCGCCGCCACCTCGACGCGGCCATCGACGGCATCGAACACGCTCTTGCGTGCACCGAACCCGTCCCGACTGCCTGTCCTGCGTTCCTCGCGATGCTGGACGGCGTTCTGCCCGTCGACCGAGGTTCAACCTGACTGCTTCAGCCCGGCTGTGACGCCCGGGGTCACCACTCGCCTGAGTCGAGGTACTGCTGGATCGACGCTGCGGCCTTGCGGCCTGCACCCATGGCGAGGATCACCGTCGCTCCCCCGGTGACGATGTCACCGCCGGCGAACACACCCTTCTTCGATGTACGGCCGGTCTCCACGTCCGCCGCCAGGGTTCCTCGCCCCGTCACCTCCAGGTCCGGGGTCGTCCGGCCGATCAGCGGATTCGGGGCGTTGCCGGCGGCGATCACCGCCACATCGATCGGTATCTCCAGTTCGCTGCCCGGGACGGCCACCGGGCGGCGCCGCCCGTCTGGTCCCTCCTCGCCGAGTTCCATCCGCTGCACCACCATCGAGCGCAAGAAGCCGTCGACACCTCTGAACTCGATCGGAGTCACGAGGAACTCGAAGGCGACACCCTCCTCCCGGGCGTGGCGGACCTCTTCCCGACGGGCGGGCATCTCTTCTTCGGTGCGCCGGTAGAGGATGCGAGCGTCGGCGGCACCCATCCGGCGGGCAGTGCGCACTGCGTCCATCGCAGTGTTGCCTCCGCCCACGACCACGACGGTCTTCCCCACCAGGTCGTACACGGGAGTGGTGGAGTCGGCCAGGTACGCCCCCATGAGATTGACCCGGGTGAGGAACTCGTTGGCCGACATCACCCCTACCAGGTGTTCTCCCGGAACCTCGAGGAATCGCGGCAGACCTGCACCCACGCCCACGAAGACGGCGTCAAAGCTCTCCAGTAGGTCATCGAGGGACTCCGCCATCCCGATCGGGACGTTCGTCTCGAAGCACACCCCCATCTCCCCGAGCCGGTCCACCTCTGCGGCGACGATCTCCTTTGGGAGCCGGTACTCGGGGATGCCGTACACGAGGACGCCACCCAGTTGGTGGAGTGCCTCGAACACGGTCACCTCGTGACCCCGTTTGGCCAGGTCACCGGCGCAGGCCAGTCCGGCCGGTCCGCTGCCGACGACCGCAATGCGCTTGCCCGTCTTCGTGCCCGTCGGAACGGTTCGGCCCACGTCGTGATCGCGGACGAAGTCGGACACGAAACGCTCCAGGTGGCCGATGGCGATGGGACGCTCCTTCCGGTCGAGCACACACGCGCCCTCGCATTGGGTTTCCTGAGGGCACACTCGCCCGCAGACTGCGGGGAGAGCGTTGTCCTGCCCGATCACGGCGGCGGCTGCCCCGAAGTCACCGTCGGAGACATGGGCGATGAACTCGTCGATACGAACCCCTACCGGACACCCTTCGACGCATTTCGGTCTCGGGCATTGCAGGCACCGCTGGGCTTCGAGGATGGCCAGCTGCGTGGTGTACCCCAGGTTGACCTCATCGAACGAGTGGGCTCGTTCTTCGGGATTCCGCTCCGGCATCGGCGTGCGCGGGCGAGCCATCCGCTCTTTGCGCGAGGTACTCACTCCGCCACCGCGCAGGCGCGACGTTCGAAGTCCCGGTACGACCGGTTTCTCGCGTCGAGGACGTCGAAATCGACGGCATGGGCGTCGAACTCCGGACCGTCGACACACGCGAACTTCGTCTCGCCTCCCACAAGCACGCGACATCCCCCGCACATGCCGGTACCGTCAACCATGATCGGGTTGAGGCTGACGATCGTCGGGATCTGGCGGCTTCGAGTAACTCCGGTGACGGCTCGCATCATGGCGATGGGACCGATCGCGACGACCAGGTCCACCTCGCCTTCCTCGAGGCGATCGCTGAGGGCGTCCGTCACGAATCCAGGGCGCCCTGCAGACCCGTCGTCGGTGCATACGACGACCCGAGAACACGCCGCTGCCAGCTCCTGTTCGAGAATGACGTGATCTGCGGTCCGGCCGCCGATGATCGCCGTCACGTCGTTTCCGGCGGCGACGTGGGCAACGGCAGTCGGGTAGGCGATTGCGACACCGACTCCGCCACCGACCACCACCACCGAGCCAACGGCCTCCACTTCGGACGGGGTTCCGAGTGGACCCACCACATCGGAGAACGTGTCGCCCACCTCGAGGGAGTTGATTTCCGTCGTGGATGCGCCCACAGACTGGACGATGAGGCCGATCCAACCCTCGGTGGCGTCGCCCTCGGCGATCGTCAGCGGGATTCGTTCGGCGCCTTCGCCGGCGCGGACGATCACGAACTGCCCGGCCCGCCAGTGCTCAGCAACTCTCGGGGCGGCCACACGGAACCGCTTGACCCCGGGAGCCGCCCAGGCAGCCGTCAGCACTTCGAACACTCATCTCAGCGTGCCACCGGACATGGTCCGACGTAAGTGGACCACCGTCACGATCGACGGGACTTTCCGGTTGATCAGTCGAGCAGCGCCCGGGCCAGCTGCCGATGTCTCGCCACGTGCCGCTCCATGTCCAATCCGACGAGATTGCCGCCGTCCACCACCCTTCGCCCGTGCACGAAGACGTGTTCCGCCCGGTGAGGACCGGTGAACACCAGCCCCGCCAGCGGGTCCGCGGCTCCCGCCATGGCGACGTCGGCGGCGGAGAAACACGCCAGGTCGGCTGCCTTGCCCACCTCCAGCGTGCCGATGTCGCTCCGGCCCAGCACCGCGGCACCGCCCGCGGTGGCGACCTGAAGGGCCTGGCGAGCCGTCAGCATCGGCTCGTCTGATTGGTCGAGCGAACGTGCGAGACGAGCCAGCAGCAACGCCTGGCGAGCTTCGGCCATCAGGTGCGAGGAGTCGTTCGATGCCGAACCGTCCACTCCGAGGCCCACCGGCACGCCCAACTGGAGGAACCGGGTGAGCGGTGCGATGCCCGACGCAAGCCGCATGTTCGATGTCGGACAATGTGCGGCGCCGGTGAGGGTCGACGCCATGATCTCCACGTCGCGGTCCGACAGATGCACGGCGTGGGCGTACCAAACGTCTTCGCCGAGCCAACCCACCGACTCCGCGTAGTCGACGGGGCGCAGTCCGAACCGTTCGAGGCAGTACTCCTCTTCGTCGCGTGTCTCGGCCAGGTGGGTGTGAAGACGAACTCCGAGGTCCCGGGCCAGGCGGGCGGATTCGGCCATGAGGTCGCGACTGACCGAGAAGGGCGAACACGGCGCCAGCACCACCTGAACCATCGCCCCGGGCTCGGGGTCGTGAAACGCGTCGACCACCCGCTGGGAGTCGGAGAGGATCACGTTCTCGTCCTCCACCACGGAGTCGGGAGGGAGGCCGCCGGCGCTTTCACCGACGCTCATCGACCCTCGGGCTGCGTGGAACCGGATTCCGACATCCTCGGAGGCCGCCACCTGCTGATCGACCGATGTTCCAGCCGGCCAGAGGTAGTGATGGTCGAACGCCGTCGTGCAACCGGACAGTGCGAGCTCGGCCAGCGCAGTCACGGTCGAGGCGTGGACGTGGTCGGGCGTGACCCGCGCCCAAATCGGATACAGCTCGACGAGCCAGGGAAAGAGCTCGGAGTCCTGGGCCATCGCCCTCGTCAGGGTCTGATAGAAGTGGTGGTGGGTGTTGACCAGACCGGGGATGACCACGTGGTCCGAGCAGTCGACCACCTCATCGGCTTCGGACGGAAGGGAGTCGGTGGGCCCGATCTGTTCGATCCAACCGTTGCGCGCGAACAGGCCGCCGCCCGGAATCTCCTCGCCCGCCATCGTGGCGAGCAGGGCTGCGTTCTTGATCAACAACGTGCTCACAGGCCCCCCTTCCCTGCCGCTCGCAGTCCGGCCACGACTCTGCTCGGCGTCAACGGGAAGTGGTGGAACCACACGCCGGTTGCATCATGGAGGGCCGCGACCACCGCCGCCGCCAGCGGGATGAACGGCATCTCGGCCATCCCGCGGGCGCCGAACGGGCCCCGAGGGTCGGGGTGTTCGACGATCACCGACTCGACCAACCCGGGAATGTCCCCGATCCCCGGGATCAAGTAGGCCGACAGACGCGGGTTGACGATCCTGCCATCCACCATCTGAAGGTCTTCGGAGAGCGCATATCCGGCAGCCTGGACGACCCCGCCTTCGATCTGTCCGACGACGAGGTTGGGATTGATGGCTTTCCCCACGTCATCCGCGCACACCACTCGGTCGAGTTGAATGTGACCGGTGTCGATGTCCACCGACAGTTCGACGGCCTGGGCGACGTATCCGTAGGCGAAGTTGGGCTGTCCGGCCCCGGTATCCGGGTCGAGGGATTCGGTGGGAGGCGGCACGAACCGGAACTGTCCAACCGCCGGCCGGTGGCCCTCCAGCCATTGCTTGTGCGCTTCCTCCGCCGCTCCGAGGATCGAGTTGCCCGCCATCCACGTCATGCGCGAAGCCGAAACCGAGCCCGAGTCGCCGCCGGTGGTGGTGTCGGAGAAGAACCCCTTCACCCGCTCGGTGGTGACGCCGGTTGCCTCGGCCGCCATCTGGATGAGGGCCGTGTGTGTTCCCTGACCTACCTCCGCCGAGCCATGGAACAGCTCCACCAGTTCGATCTCGGTGTCGCCGTGGAGGACGATCCGGGCATCGCACCGTTCGGGGAACCCGAACGAGAAGCCGACGTTCTTGTACGCACAAGCGAAACCTCGTCCGCGGAACGTTCGGTCGGCCGCCGCCGGTAGAGATGCGAACGGCTTGAGAGCTTCGACCTCGACGGGCCGGGACG
>JAOUGY010000282.1 GCA_029865445.1 Acidimicrobiia bacterium
GCCGACGGAGCCACCCTGGATCTCCATCGCCGCCCGAATGTCTTTGGGTATCGCGGTCGGGTTCGTCAGGGAGATGGCGTAGGCGTACAGCCGCCCGCTCTGGCCACCGGTCAGGGTCACGTGCCGGGCGAGCAGTTCGGTGCCGGCCCGCACATCCAGCCACTCTTGGGGATCGATGAGAGTCTGATTGGACTGACCGAGGGTCGTGACCTCGATCGGTTCCATGCAGTACGCCTCGAGGAACTTGGTGACAGTGCCGTCGATGACGAGCAGGGCGCGATGCATCGGGGAAAGCGTCCGCAGGTTGACCGGTTCGATGGCGACCGGACGCTCGAACTGGGCGATGAACAGCCCGTCGGCGGGGTCGAACGCGGTCATCACACGATCTCGTACGGAGCCAGCTCACCACGTTCGTACATCTCCGCAAAGTGCCGGTGCCGGCGCTTGCCGGACGAGGTCTTCGTGAGGGTCCCCGAAGAGACGAGAACCACATCGTCCACTCCCACCCCGAGCCGCTCGAATACCGCCTGTTTGACGTCGGCCTTGATGTCGGCCACCGGGCGGGAACGTTCGTCGCGGACCTCCGAGACGATGACGACTTTCTGTGTACCGACCCGGGCGTCGTCGTGACCGAACGCAGCGAACGACCCGGTCCTGAGATCGGCGATCGGAAGCAGCGCGGCCTCGAAGTCGGACGGATCGATCTTGCGCCCCCGCACCGCGATTCGCTCTTTGGCCCGACCGGTCCAGAAGAACTCGCCGTCACGCTGGTAGCCGAGATCGCCGGTCTTGAGCAGGTGACCGGAGAAGGCGGCTGCTGTCGACTCGGGGTCGTGGAGGTATCCCTCCATGCTCGAGGCCGTGTCCAGAGCCAGGTGTCCGACGTGTCCGTCGGGGAGATCACGACCGATGTCATCGAGGATGTGGATCGTGATACCGGGATGCGGTTTTCCGCATCCGACGACCGGAACCGTCGACTCCGGTGCGCCGCCCACCACAGCCTCTTGACGTTCGTGGAGAACGGTCGCGTCGACGTGCTCGACGGGCACCTCCTCATCGGGAGGCGTGAAAGTGGCTCCGCCTACGTTCTCGGCGCAACCGAAGTTCGTCTTGACGGCATCGGGCGCAAGCCCGAACGGTTCAAACCGTTCCTTGAACGCCACGATCGTCTCGTAATGAATCCGTTCCGCCGCACTCCAGAAGCCTCGGACGTGATCGAGCGTGACCCCCTCCATCTCGGAGTCGCGGACCCGCTGCGCCGCGAGCGCGAACCCGAAGTTGGGAGACCAGGTGATTGTCGCCCCTGTATCGAACACACCTCGCATCCACGATGCGGGCCTCTTCACGAACTCGAACGGGCTCATCATCACGAGCGGGATGCCACGTGTGAGGCACAGCATGAAGTTGTTCATCAAACCCATGTCGTGATAGAGCGGGGTCCAGTTCAGGTACACGTCGTCGCTCGATACGGCCATCGCAGTGGCCATCCCTTCGAGCGCAGCCATCACGTTTCTCTGCCGCCACATGCAGATCCGGGGGAAACCGGTGGTGCCGGAGGTGAGCTGCAGTCCGGCCAGGTCATCCTCGGATCGGTCTGCCCAGTGTTCGACCGGATCGGCCGACCCGAAGTCGTCCTCACCGAACACGAACTGCGTCGACGGGTGCCGAGCCGTCAGGTCATCTTCCATCGACCGGAGGGTGTCGGCCCCCACGACCACGGGGGCGGACGTCCGGGCGATGATGCCGTGGAGGATGTCGGGGAGGCTCGAGTTGAGCCCTTGGATCGCCGGAGGAGCCACGAGTAGGGGGAGGCCACCCGCGGCCACGGTGCCGAGCAGTACGTCGACCGCGAACCGGTCGTTGTAGGGCACCTGCACGCATACTCCGCCGGGTTCCAGGCCGAGTTCGGTGAGGCGCCCCGCCGCTCGAGACGCCGATGCCGCCAATTCCCCCCGGGTGACCCACTCACAGGTCCGATCGCCGGAATAGAACCCGAGCGCACGCGCATCCGGGTCGGATTGCGCCAATTCGAAGATGCTGTGCTGCAGCGTGTTCCCCATCACGACCTTCCGTAGACCGACACGGAGTGTACGGAAGCCCCCGCGCGGTGATGTTGCTCTCAATCCCTCGTCGAACACTCTTCCACGGGCGACCGCCAGGTCAAGCGAAGATGGAAGCGATCACCAGCGCCGCGGCTTCATCCACCGCGAGTTCGGCTGTACGGAGCACCACCTCGGGATCCACAGGGGGTTCGTAGGGATCATCGATGCCGGTGAAACCGGTTATCTCCCCGGCGCGGGCTCGCCGGTACAGGCCCTTCGGGTCTCGTTGCTCACACAGTTCGATGGGGGTGTCGACGAACACCTCGATGAAAGGGATCCCGGCGACACCGTGCCGTGCTCTGACCCCGTTCCGGTCGGCCCGATACGGACTGATCACCGGGACGAGTACCACCAGACCCGCATCCGCCATCAGACGCGCCACCTCTCCGACCCGGCGGACGTTCTCGGCCCGGTCGGCGGCCGAAAACCCGAGGTCTCCATTCAACCCGTGTCGGACATTGTCCCCGTCGAGGACGTACGCGGCCCGGCCACCGTCCACGAGGAGCTGCTCGGCCCGGTGAGCGATCGTCGACTTCCCGGAGCCCGACAATCCGGTGAGCCACACCGTGACTCCCCCACCACCCGTGACTCGCGCCCTCTCGGTTCGGGTGATGGCGCCGGGATGCCATACGACGTTCTCGGTCACCTCCGACACGGTTCAGACGGCCGGGCCGGTGATCATCCCGGCGGCCACTGTGTTGTTGTTCGCCTCGTCGACGAGGATGAACGAGCCCGTGTCCCGGTTCCGCCGGTACTCGTCGAAGAACATGGGGACTGTCGTCCTGAGCCGGATGCGTCCGATCTCATTCAGCGCCAGCGACGTCGCCGACTCGTCCCGGTGCAGCGTGTTGATGTCGAGCCGGTACTGGACGTCCTTCACGAGGGCCCGCGCCCATCGAGTGGTGTGTTTGATGGCGAGCTTGGAGCCTGCCGTCAGACCACCGCTGTCGGACAGCCAGCACACCATGGCGTCGAGGTCCTGGCCGACATGCGGTTGGTTGTGTGGCCGGCAGATCATGTCACCCCTGCTGATGTCGATCTCGTCCTCGAGACGGATCACGACCGACATGGGAGGCGCCGCCTCGGCCACCGGGCCGTCGAAGGTGTCGATCGAGGCAATCTTGGTGGTGAAGCCGGCAGGCAACACGATCACCTCGTCCCCGGTCTTGAACACCCCGCCCTGGACCTGACCGGCGTATCCGCGGTAGTCCTGATGCTCCATCGTGTGAGGTCTGATCACATACTGAACAGGGAACCGGCAATCGATCATGTTCCGATCGCTGCCCACGTGGATCTCTTCCAGGAGGTGCAGCACGGATGGGCCCCTGTACCAGGGGGTGTTCTCGCTCTCCGAAACGATGTTGTCGCCCTTCAGGGCCGACACCGGCACGAAGCGGAGGTCGGTGATGTCGAGCCGAGTGGCGAACTCTCGGAACTCCGCCACGAGTTCCTTGTAGCGGTCCTCGCTGTAGTCGACGAGGTCCATCTTGTTCACGCACAGCACCAGGTGCGGAACCTGCAACAACGATGCGATGAACGAGTGCCGCCGGGTCTGCTCGAGGATGCCTTTTCGAGCATCGATCAGAATGAGAGCGATGTCGGCGGTGGAGGCGCCGGTGACCATGTTCCGGGTGTACTGGACGTGGCCGGGTGTGTCCGCGAGAACGAACTTGCGCTTGGGTGTCGCGAAGTAGCGATATGCGACATCGATGGTGATGCCTTGTTCCCGCTCGGCGCGCAGACCGTCCGTGAGCAAGGCGAGATCCACGTAGTCCGTTCCTCGACGTTTCGATGCCTCCTCGATCGCCTCAAGCTGGTCTTCGAAGATCTGCTTCGTGTCGTAGAGCAGGCGGCCTATGAGGGTCGACTTACCGTCGTCGACCGAACCGGTCGTGGCGAGGCGGACGAGCTCCATCCTGTCGGTGGTCTGGGTGTCCATCTAGAAATACCCCTCGCGTTTGCGGTCTTCCATGGCAGCTTCGGCCGTTCGGTCGTCTGCCCGGCTGGCGCCCCGCTCCGTGATGCGGCTGGCGGCAACCTCGATGATGATCTCTTCGATGTTGGCAGCCCCCGACTCGAATGCGCCGGTGCAGGTCATGTCGCCCACCGTCCTGAACCGGACGACGGCCTCGAACGCCTCCTCTCCCTCCATTCTCTGCAGGAAGGGGTTCTCCGCCATCAACATGCCGTCGCGCTCGAATACGCGGCGTTTGTGCGAGAAGTAGACCTCGGGTAGCTCGATCCGCTCATCCAGGATGTACTGGTAGATGTCCATCTCGGTCCAGTTCGAGATCGGGAAGACCCTCAGGTGTTCTCCCACGCGGTGGCGGGCGTTGTAGATACTCCACAGCTCGGGGCGCTGGTTCTTCGGATCCCACTGCCCGAAGTCGTCCCGGAAGCTGAACACGCGCTCTTTGGCTCGGGCCTTCTCCTCGTCCCTGCGGGCACCGCCGAACACCACGTCGAATCGGTTCGTCTCGATGGCGGTGAGCAGCGACTCGGTCTGGAGTCGATTGCGACTGGCGCGGGGTCCGGTCTCCTCGGTGACTCTTCCCTGGTCGATCGCCTCCTGTACGGAGGCGACGATCAGTCCGACACCGAGTTCACCGACGGTTCGATCGCGGAAGTCGATGACCTCCGGGAAGTTGTGCCCGGTATCCACGTGCATCACGGGGAATGGAAGCCGGGCAGGGTGAAATGCTTTGACGGCGAGGCGCAGAACGACAGCGGAGTCCTTCCCACCCGAGAACAGGAGCACGGGCCGTTCGCCCTCGGCAACGGCTTCTCGGATGATGTGGATGGACTCGGCTTCGAGCGCGCGCAGATGGTCCAACTGATACGACATGAGTTATGAGA
>JAOUGY010000283.1 GCA_029865445.1 Acidimicrobiia bacterium
CGATGACCCGGTGGGCACTGCTCGGAGCCTCGCCGAAGTTGCCCCTCCTGACGGAATCGAGGTGACGCTCGCCGGCAATCCGGTCGTCTTCGCAGAGGTGATCGACGTGTTGTCGCTGTTCCTCCTTGCCATCCCCCCGGTGGTAATGATCCTGATGTTGGGCGTGTTCTACCTGAACATCGGTGATCGCCGGTTGGCGGCCCTCGCGGTGTTCCCGGCGATCATCGGTTCGGTCTGGACCTTCGGGCTGATCTTCGGTCTGGGTCGGGAGGTCGACATCATCACCGTGATCGTTCCCATCTTCGTGATCGTCATGGGATCGGCGGATGGACTTCACTTCGTCACTCACTTCCAGGAGCGGGCGGCCGAAACCGACGATCGTGCCGACATGGTGGCGTCGGCGCTCCGCCACGTCGGCGTACCGATGATCCTCACCACCATCAGTACGGCGGCCGGGTTCCTGTCTCTCACGGTCACCGGCGTGCAGCCCGTCGAGGAACTGGGGTTGTTCACGGCGGTCGGGATCACGTTCGCCGGAATCGTCTCGCTGTTCGCCCTGCCCGCCCTGCTGTCCCGGCTCACCATCCGACCTGCACACCACCAGGCTGTCTTGGGCCCTCGCATCACCCGGGTCCTGGAGAAGTCGATCTCGTCCCGCGTCCCCGCGCTCGTGCTCGTTGCCGTGATCCTGGCC
The DNA here is from genome assembly GCA_029865445.1 of Acidimicrobiia bacterium. Lineage (GTDB taxonomy): Bacteria > Actinomycetota > Acidimicrobiia > Spongiisociales > ZC4RG35 > JAOUGY01. Next base: position 695 of record JAOUGY010000283.1, read on the forward strand.
TTCGCCGGGGTCTTCCTGCCCCGGTTGGATGTGAACCCGGACCAACTGTTCTTCTTCAAGTCGGACGATCCGGTACGGGAGGCGTTCCAGACGACGGAGGACCTGTTCGGCGGAGCCACCCCGATGTTCGGGGAGTTCGTGTTCGATCCGTCGTCGGGCCCGGAAGGACTCGCCGAGATCGCGGCGGTTGGAGATCGACTCGAGGCCCTGCCCGGCGTGAAGACCGTGTTCTCCGTGGCCGGCTTGGCCGGTGCACTCCCTCCGGAGCAGATGCAGGCGGTGATGGCGGGGGAGGCGGACCTGCCGTTCGGCGAGATGGTGAGCGACGACGGACTTCGCTTCGTGCTGTTCCCGTCCGGGTTCGAAACGGCGGACCTGCGGGCGTGGCTCGACTTCGCCGAGTCGGAGCCGGCCATCCGGGTGTTCACCGGTATGCCGGTGGTGTGGGACGAGATCGCCAGGCTGGTGGTGCGGTCCCAGATCGTCTCGCTGATCGCCGCCTTCGTGCTCGTGGCAATCATGCTCGCGTTCGCCTACCGGCGTGCTCGCGAGACGGTGATCTCGCTGATCCCGATCGCACTCACCGTCGCCACCCTTCTCGCCTTCCTGGCCGCTTCGGGGATCCAACTCAACCTTCTCACCGCGGTGCTGTCGGGGATCGTGATCGGCGTGGGTATCGACTATTCGATCCACTTCATCGCGGCCATCGATCTGGCTCGGGAGGACGGCCCGGGGTACGCCCGGCGGGCGGTCCGGTCGGCGGGTCGGCCGATCGTTGCCAACGCTCTGGGCATCGCCGTGGCGATGACGGCTTTGTGGCTGTCACCGCTGGCCATCCACGGCCAGGTGTCGATGATCATGTGGGTATCGATGGTGACCGGGGCCGCCACCGCCCTCCTCGTGATACCGGCCCTGTTGCCGCGTGACGCTATCGCCGAGACTCAGGACCCGCCCCGGTGAACCGCGACGACGATCTGATCCCGGAGAACGTTCGCCTCGGAATCGGTCATCGTTCGAGTGGGATGGCGCAAAGTGATGCGGATCAGCAGGTTCACCTGGTCGGATCTGATGCCAAGTCGTTCGCGGGCGGCGGGCGGCAGTTCGGTGGCTTGCGTCCTGGAGACGATCTCGACGTCCTCGACGCAGTCGGCATCGACCCCGAGCGCCTCCCTGATGGCGTCGCCGATGGTCTCGGCGTCTTCGTCGGGAGGCGTCGCAACCGAGATGTCTCGGCGGATTGGCGGATGGCTCGAAACGTGCCGGTAGGGACGCAAGTCGGCCATCTGTGCCGTGACTCGTTCGTCGTCCGACCGGAGGAGGCGGATGTCGGGGATGCCTTTCTTCAGCATCAGCAGACGGTCGAGCCCCAAACCCATCGCCAGTCCGGTGCGGCCGGCTAGACCTGCGCCGGCCAGCACTTCGGGGTGAGCGATTCCGCACTCGCATATCTCGACCCAGTCGCCTCCATCGGAGACGTCGACCTGACGGCCGGAGAGTGTGTACGGGTGGGTGGCCGGGACGTGACGGTTGAGCCGTCCAGGCGCGGCCGTCTCCACCACGATTCTCGTCATCGTGTCGAGGTCGCGATCCGTGAGAGGTTCTCCTGATCGGATTCTCCACAGGTCCACCTGGTGGGGTGTTCCCGTGTGGGTGCGGTCGATCGCGTCCCTTCTGTAGACCATGCCCACGCTGACGAGGAGCACGTCGTCGACCGGGTCGGCGGCGAGTTCGCGGAGGGCGGCAGGGATGTGGGCGGTGGAGTGGGTGCGGAGGACCACATCGTGGGCGACGTATCGCGTGTAGCGCTCGTCGCGGGTGACGGATTCCTTCGGGATCCGGAGTCGATCGTAGTTGTCGCTGATCGAGACGATCGGTGGGCGTCTGATCCAGCGGACGTCACACCGCCAGGTCTCTGCCAGTGCTCCGACGATGTCGTCGAGCAGGACTTGCATGGCGTGTGGTCCGGCGGCCGGATCGGTGAGGTCGGGGATGGTCAGGAGGTCGGACAGCGCAGACGTGTCGAGCAGCGTGTGTGAAGTGGACATTTGGATTCCTCTCGAAGTGGGTGAACGGGTGGTTCCCCAGACCGAGAGTCAGACGCGGGCGACGGCCCGACCCTCGGTCGGGGTGCCCATAAATCGTCTGCTCGTGTCCATGGCAACGAGCATACCGATGGTTGGTGGACTTGGGAACACGTAGGCTGGTTCGATGCTCGTGGCATTGTTGAGAGGCGTGAATGTGGGCGGGAGAAACCGGCTCCCGATGGGCCCGCTCCGAGAGGCTCTGACCGGTTCGGGCGTTGTGTCGGTGCGGACGTATCTCCAGAGCGGCAATGTTGTGGGCGAGCACGCCGATCCGGTTCGATTCGGGACTCTTGTTCGCGACGTCATCGCCTCGGACTTCGGGTTGGACATCCCGGTGATCGTCCGATCGCACGAGGAGCTCCAAGCCGTGCTGGCATGGAACCCTTTTCCCGGTCCGGCGGTTGAGAAACCGAAGCTCGTCCACGTTTCGTTCCTCGCAGAGACGCCGGATCCCGAGCGGTTGGCTGTGCTCGAGGAACTCGAATCCGACGACGACGAATGGGCGATCAGGGGCAAGGACCTCGTGGTCAGCTACGACCGGGCGTCTCACGACAGCCCTCTCGGTCGAGGGATCGCCAAGGTGTTGGGGGTTGGTGTCACGGCCCGGAACTGGTCGACGGTGGAGGCACTTGCCGAGTTGACCCGATGATCGATCGCTACCTCGATCGGATCGGGTTCAGTGGGCCGGTTCGGCGAGACGCCGAGACGCTGGCTGCCTTACAGCTGGCGACGATGATGACGGTTCCGTTCGAGAACCTCGACGTGTTCGCCGGGCTGCGTCCTTCGACGTTGCCCGATTGGAGCGTGCCCAAAGTGGTGGAACGGCGCCGTGGTGGTTGGTGTTTCGAGATCAACGGCGCATTCGGAGCGGTATTGACGGAGATGGGTTTCGACGTCGCCTATCACTCGGCTCGCGTTCACTCGGCAGGGGCGTGGGGGCCGGCGCTCGATCACCTGTGCTTGGTCGTGAACGCCGGCGGGGAACGGTGGCTGGTCGATGCCGGCTTCGGCGACTCTGCGGTCACCCCGGTCGCCCTCGACGCTCGGGAGCGCCAGGAGCGCCGTCCCCGGGATGTCCGGATCGTCGATGTACTCGAGGGTTGGGTCTATCAGGAACGTACCGGTGATGACGCGTGGGAGAACCAGTATCTGATCGATCCGGTCCCGCGACCGCTGGCCGCGTTCCAAGGGCGGAGCGATGCGCTGGCGACCGGCGACGGGGGCGGCCACTTCACAGCGAAGCCGTTTGCCACGAGGGCCCTCGATGGTGAGGGGAGTCGGGTGTGGTTGTTGAAGGATCGTGTCGAGTTCCGCCGTGGTGACGGTCATCAACCACGCACTTCGATCCCGGTGGGGCGGGGGGAGTGGGGTGACGTGTTGTGGGTGTGGTTTGGGTTGGAGGCTCCGGTGGGGGTGTTGGAGCGGGTCGCGACGCGGTGATGGGTCAGTGGGGTGGGTGGGCGGAGCGGGGTGGCCGGAGTTTGCGGCGTGCTGGTGGCGAGTGGGGGTCGAGGGTGAATCCTCGCCGGTGGATGTAGGTGTGGTGGTGGGTCCAGCAGAGGGTGGTGAGGTTGGTGGGGTCGTCCGACCCCAGCTTGGCCTTTTCGTGGATGTGGTGGGCTTCGAGCCGGTACCGGCTGGCGCATCCGTCGATGGTGCAGGCCCCGTCTCTGGCGAGAACGGCCCGTCGGAGACGAGGAGGGATCGACCGGCTTGGTTTGAGACCGACCATTGCACCGTCGGCTCCCACGAGGTTGACCTCGACGGTGCCGATACAGATGAGTTCTTCGAGTGAGGTGGGCCCGATGCGGGGTCCGCCCACGATTTCGGCGCCGGCGTGGCCTCTGGTGGCTGTGGTGAGGGTGGCGTCGGCCATCACGGTGACGGTGGGTTGGGGTCGGGACCCTTCGGTGAGGGGCTGGTAGAGGGAGTCTTGGCAGATGGTGGTGAGAGCGAACGCCATACGAAGCCGTGTGGGCATGTGATGGTCGCCGGGGTCGGTGATCTCGTCGGCTCGCTGGTGGAGGGCCTTTTCCACCAGCCGTCCATCGAAAGAGTCGAGCGAGGCCCACAGGTTCCATGTGTTGCCGTCCAGTGACGGTTGGATCGTCACATATTGGGACGCAAAGGCGGCTTGTTCGTCTCGGGGGGTGATACGTC
>JAOUGY010000284.1 GCA_029865445.1 Acidimicrobiia bacterium
ACCACCGCACCTCGGGCGTTGTCGACGAGCACGAAATAGGGCGTGAACGGGACTTCGAACTCCTGCCAAGCGTCCGTCGACATCACGGTGGTCGGTTGCAGGGGAGCCAGCTTCCTGACGTCCGATAGCGATTCGTCGACCGCCGACTTGGTCACGATGAACACCCGCACATCCGTCCGAGGAGAGGGTCTTGAACCGAACTCCGACCAGAACGTCTGGCAGGTGCGGCAGCCCGACGACAGGAACGCCAGCAGGGTGAAACCTCTCGTGCCGGAAAGCGAGACTGCGGTGGTCACCCCCTCGGGCGTCACACCCACGATGGAATCAGCCGGGGTGTCTGCAAGCTTCTTGGGTCTGGCAGTGGGCATGAGCCCTGTCGTCACGTGGTCGTCACCCGCTCCGAGCTCGTGCAGCCGGCGGAGGATCTCGGCGTGGCTCCGCAAGAGCCCCGCAACGAGCACAGTCAGCAAGACGATCACCACGCCTTCGATGGCCACGACAGCCCACATCAGGGGACCCTGCCCCAAACCACCGGGGTGCCCGATGGATCGCCGAACGAGAAACTGGTCGAAGAACCGCCGCTCGTCCAGAAGTTGCGCAGCGACCAGGTTCCGTCGTCGTACCAGCCGGGCAGGTCCCGGCCCGAACCGGTCCAGTCTCCCGTCACGGGCGTCCCCCCGCCGTCGAACGTGATGTCGATCTCCGCCGAGCCGCCGGTGGCCGTGTTCCGGAGTAGCCATCTGGTGCCTCTCACCATGCCCGGTGAATCCATGCCGTCGCCATTCCAGTCGCCGGCGATGGGGGTGTCGCCCACCTGGCCGAACGTGAATTCGATGTCAGCCGCACCGGGAGCGTTGGCGTTGCGCAACAACCAGCGGTTGCCTCTCACCACCCCGATCGTCTGCACCCCGTTGCCATTCCAATCCCCGACCACGGGAATGTCGCCGATCCTGCCGTACTTGACCACGAGGTCCGGGAGTCCCGACTCGGGGACCTGGCGGATGTACCAGGTGAGGGTCTCGTCGCCATCGACGGCATGACGGGTTCCGCGAACCACAGCCGGGGTCTCGATTCCCGAGCCTGAGAAGTCACCCATGAGCGGGCGGTCACCGGGGATGCCGTAACTGAACGAGGTCTCCGCGTTGCCTCCTGTCAACGAGTTTCGCAGCGTCCACGATGCCCCGGTCACGACACCGGGTCGGGCCAGGACCACCGGATTGCCGCCCGTGTCGTAGGCGTGCAGACATGTGGCATCGTGGGTCCGCGTGTTCTGGTCGACGGCGTCGGTGTGGGTGCACGAGGAGTCCCACTCCCATGGAGGCACACACGTCACGACCCGGCACTCGATCGGCCCGAGGCACTCGACCCCCTGGTTGCACTGGCCGTACCGGAATCTGGTGCATCCCACCTTCCAGTTGCTGCAGTTGTTGTTGGCGCAACGACACGACGTGCCCGCGCACTCGGGGCTGCAGGTTCCCGAGCCGCCACACCCACACGTCCCGCAGCTCGCCGTGTTGCAGTCCATGTAGTACCGGGACCCGCCCCCGCAGTACCCGGACCCTTCGGCACGCCACCAGCCGGCGATCATCGAGCCGGGAGGGCAGGTGTTGACACCGGTGAGCGTGCAGCAGAACTGGGTGTAGCCGCCGTCGGCGCACCGGGATCCGGATGGGCAGTTCCCGGGCGTCCGAACGACCGCCGAATAGGCCGATCCTGGTTTGAGGATGTAGGCGGCGGGGGCGGCGGCGAGCGCCGACCCGACGATCGCCGCCCTCCGGAGAAAACCTCGACGGCTCGTCCTGGCCTCGAGGAATCGTCCGGCGCGATCCACCAGCGTCTTGCTCATCTCCGCACGCTCCGCTGGAGGGCTGGGAGCTCGGCCATCATGAGATAACACAGATAGGCACCCACGGCTCCGAAGCCGAGCACTGCCAGAGACTGAGGCTCGCCGGCGGAGGCCAGGGGCGGCTGCCAAGACCCTGCGAACCCCGCCGATACCGCAATCGTCACCGTGATCACCACGTGACCGATCGACGGTGGTGTGTCGGTCCTTCCAAAGCAGCCGCAACTCTGAACCGGTAGGTCTCGGACCAATGCCCAGCCGGCAAAGGCGGCGAATCCGAGATAGAGCGCCGAAACGGCCATTCGGGGGAGAGCCCAATCCGACACGAGCACGAAGGCGCCGGCCACCACTTCAGCCAGCGCCAGCACAGTGACCCACGGCCGGGCGGACGGCAGCCCGGCGGAGCGCAAGGCGCCGCGGGTCGGCTCAGGGTCGACGAGTTTTGCTCCCCCGCTCGTGATCAGAAGCAGTGCTCCGATCGCGAGCATGCTTTCGAACAGCATCGGATGAGAGGCTAGCCCCAAAACCGGGGCACGCGGCCCATGGTGGTGTCCGCTTGATTCGGCGATAGTGTGATCGTCCTGCGAAGGGAGTGGACAGTGCAGGCGCTTGTCACTGGTGGGGGTGGCTTCATCGGTTCCAACATTGCTCGGGCCTTGCTCGAGCGCGGCGACTCTGTTCGAGTTGTCGACGACTTCTCGACAGGTCGGGAAGTGAACCTCGAAGGCGTGGATGTCGAAGTGGTGCGGGGGTCCATCGAGGATCGAGACACGGTTGACCGTGCCATGCGCGATGTCGAGGTGGTGTTCCATCAGGCAGCGCTACCGAGCGTGAAGCGAAGCGTCGACGATCCGGGTCGAACGCACGCGGTGAACGCCACCGGAACTCTGAACGTGCTCGACGCCGCCAGAGCTGCTGGCGTCCGCAGGTTCGTCTACGCGTCGTCGTCGAGTGCATACGGCGACACGCCTGTACTCCCGAAACGTGAGGACATGGTTCCGTCACCGCTGTCTCCCTACGCGGTTTCGAAACTGGCGGGGGAGCACTACTGCAAGGCGTTCACGAAGGTGTACGGGCTGGAGTGTGTGGCCCTGCGGTACTTCAACGTATACGGGCCCCGCCAGGATCCGACAAGCCACTACTCGGCGGTGATCCCGTTGTTTGCGACGGCCCTTCTTACGGGAGCCACCCCGACGGTGTTCGGCGATGGTGAACAGACGCGCGACTTCACCTACATCGACAACGTGGTCCGCGCCAACCTCCTGGCTGCCGAGGCCGGGCCGCAGGTGGCCGGAGAGGCCATGAACATCGCATGCGGGGAGCGGGTGAGCCTCAACGAGTTACTGAGCGCCATCGCCGAGGTCGTCGGACTGGAGGACTTCGAAGCCGTCTACAGAGACCCGCGTCCGGGCGATGTGCGGGACTCGCTCGCCGACATCACCAAAGCCCAGACCCTCATCGGGTACGTGCCCGAGGTCCGGCTCTCCGAGGGCCTGAAGCGGACCGTGGAGTGGTTCTCCTGATCAGGACAGATTGCTGGTGAGGTCCTGGACCTGGTTCATGAGGTGGCCGTTCGATGCCAGGAATCCGCTCAGCTTCGGGTTGGGCTGATTGAACAACGGCTTCGTTCCGTCCAGGAGACGGATCTCGCCGCCGCCGGCGACCACCAGCGCGGCGCCGCCGACGACGTCCCATTCGTGCTTCGGCACGAGGGTCCACGTCGCGTCGGCCAGGCCGGCGCCCACCAAGCCCAGTTTGTAGGCGACCGAGCCCATGTTCCGAACCGACACGGGAGTCCGGAAGAATGGTTCCCATTCGCCCCGTTTCACCTCGCTGCGGCTGGCGAGCACCAGCGCGCCGGCCGCCGATTCGGTGGCGGTGGTTCCCGCCGGTCGGTCGTTGAGGGTGACGCCGTGACCGACCGCCCCAAGGATGAGGTGATCGGGACCCGGCGCCAGGATGCCTCCGGCGACGGGATGGCCATCGACTACCAGCCCGATCGAGACGCACCACTCGGGTATGCCGTCGACGAACTCCCGCGTGCCGTCCAATGGGTCCACGACCCACACCCGTGATCGTTCGAGGCGTGTTGCATCGTCCCGCGTCTCCTCGGACAGCCATCCTTCGCCCTCCCGGAGCAAGGCTTGTTTGCAGATCTCATCCACAACCACGTCGGCTTCGGTCACCGGGTCTCCACCCGCCTTGGCCGAGGCGGCGACCGCCCCGGGGGTGAACTGCCGAAGTGCGTCGCCCGCTTCCTCCAGTGCGGCACGGATACGTTTGAGGTCGGTTGAGTAGTCGTTCATCGAATACCTTTCATGTGGGCCAGAAGACGGGGACGAGGGCGACGATGGTCGCCACCATCACCACGGTCAGCGGAGTCCCGAGCCTGGCGTAGTCGGAGAATCGGTAGCCACCCGGGCCGTAGACCATGGTGTTGGTCTGATACCCGATCGGCGTGAGGAACGAGGCGGACGCGGCCGCGGCGACTGCGATGGCGGCGCCCCGGGGATCGATTGCCGCCTGGGACGAGGCCGCCAGGGCGATGGGGAACATGAGCAGCGCAGCCGCGTTGTTGGTGATCAGTTCGGTGAGTACGACCGTGGCGAGTACCAAACCGAGGAGCACCCCGCTGCTCCCGAGCGAATCGAACGCGGAAACCAGCCCCGAGGCGACGATCTGGGCGAGCCCCGAAGACTCGACGGCGGCGGCGAGTCCGAATGCCGCAGCGATGACGCCGATCACCTCGAGGTCGACGGCTCGGCGAGCTTCGTCGGGGGTGAGGATCTTGAGTCCGATCAGGAGAAGCGCAACCACCACTGAACCCTCGAGGATCGGCACCAGGCCGATGGCGGCGAGGATCACGAGAGCCGCCAGTGTGAGACCGACCACCTTGGCGTTCCGGGACGTGGTGGGAGGAGCGGAGTCCATCTCCGCCACGAGAATGAAGTCCAATCGGTGACGCCACCGGTCACGGAACCCTGGGTCGGCGATGACGATGAGGGTATCGCCGACCCGCAGAGGAACGGTCCCCAGTTTGGCGTCGATGAGCTGGCCGGAGCGTGAGATCGCCAGCACTGCTGCCTGGTA
>JAOUGY010000027.1 GCA_029865445.1 Acidimicrobiia bacterium
ACGGGCACCAGGAGGCCGCTCACCCCATCGTCGACCACCTCCCGACACCCGCGAATGTCGGTCGCCACCACCGGGAGCCCGGAGGCTGCCGCCTCCATCGCCGAGCGCGGAAATCCCTCCCGGTGGGACGGCAAAACGAAGATGTCCATCGCTGGATACAGCCGCTCCACATCCGTCCGCATCCCGGTGAGGATCACTCCCCCGGCACGCGCCTCGGCCAGGACATCCTCGCCGAGCCCGTCACTCTTGTCCGGATCCTCAGGGCCGATGCACACGAGCCGAAACTGCGATCCAACCCCACGGATCGCTTCGAACAACTCGGGATAGCCCTTCTCCGCGACGAGCCGACCGACGATGCCTATCAGGATCTCGGAGTCGGCGACTCCGAGATCCTCTCGCATGCTTCGTCGAACATCGGGATCGGGCGCGAATCGAGCGACATCGATCCCGTTTCCGAGATGGCGAAGCTTGTGGGGTGGGCATATGCGGAGCTTTCTGAGAAGCCGGAAGTCCTCAATCGACTGGGACAGCTCGGCGTCGGAGAACCGGGCAGCCAACCACTCGAGGGCGTAGACGACAACGCGTTTGGCGAGCCGATCCGACGGCTGGGCGTACAAGCCGTGAACGGTATTGACGACGATCGGCACTCCAGCCAGCCGGCCGACGATCCGACCGTAGATGCCGGGCTTGGGATTGTGGGTGTGGAGAACCGTCGGTCTCAGATCCCGGAGGATGCGCCACAGCTCCAGAGCGGATCTGACGTCGGCGAGGAGATTCATCCCCCGGGTCGAGGATTCGAGAGCCACGTGTTCGATGCCGGCTGCTTCCAAATCGGACACCCAGGGTCCATCGGCCGAGATGCCGACCGAGGTGACACCCAGCTCGATCGGTCTGACGAGCTGGGGCATGAGGAGGTACCGGAGACTCAGATCGACGGTGGTGAGGTGGGCAATGATGGTCACGTCGACCTCCCGATGACCGACCGGAGCAGAGCATCGTATCGATCGAAACTGTGATCAAGCAGGTATTCGTCCTGCACGAGCCCACGGCCGGCCCGCCCCCTCTCCCGGCGCCAATCGGGGTGTCCCGCCAGTTCCCGAATCGCCCGTGCCATCGGTTCGACCTGCCTTTTGGGTACGAGGACGCCCGTGGCATCGGACACCAGGTCTCCGACGCCGCCAACGTCGGTGGCGATGACCGGGAGCCCGGATCCGAGAGCTTCGAGCACCACCCCGGGGAGGCCTTCGGTGTCCGAACTCGAGATGAGACACCGCGCCCATCGCAGATGAGGCGTCACGTCGGAAACAGATCCGACGAAGTTCACACTCTCGGGCGCCTTCGCCTCGAGCTCGCTTCGCAAGGGGCCGTCGCCCACCACCCTCATCTCTCCAACCCCTGCCTCGGCGAACGCCTCGATGGCGAGAGCCGGGTTCTTCTCGGCCGAGAGGCTCCCGATCCACACCGCCCGGAAAGGTTGACCTCCGGGATCGGTCTCGACGCCGATCCAATGATCGCTGACGCCGGTCGACGCCACGCTCACCTTTTGCGCAGGCACTCCGACGAGGTCGACGAGTTGATGCCTGGTGGCGCGCGACACGGCGAACACGGCAGCGCAGCGGCGCAGTTGAATCCGCAGCAAGCGACCGTGAAGCGGTCCGCGAATCCAATAGGCCGGCTCACCGATTGATCCGTAGACCAACTTTGGGGCGCCCGGGACACCGGAGGCCATGACCGCATAGCGAAGGGTTGCGCCACCGTTGGCGAGAACGACATCGTGTCCTCGCACTGCACGAGCGAGGTCCATGACGAGCCTCGGCGACAGCCGGGCGGCCCGGCCGGCGAGTGGGAGCGCGTCGACCGTCGCCGCCCCCTGGGGGGCCGACCACAGAGCGTGAAAGCTCGTCCGCCAGCCGCGTTCGGCCAGACCGGCCGCGAGCTGTGAACCGAACACCTCGGCACCCCGCCGGGCATTCGACGTGACCACGACCGCAATCGAGAGGGGCCTGGTCATCTCGTCCCCTTCGTGTGAACTACCCACCCACCGATACGATAGGTGGCCGGATGGAAGCATCAACCGAGCTCATCACAGCCGATGGTGTCGTCCTGGCGGCCCGGCTCGATGGGCCGCCGACCCCCGCCGTGACGGTGGTGTGGTGCCATCCCCACCCCTTGTACGGAGGATCGATGTTCGCCCCCCTCATGAACGGTGTGACCGACGCTCTCTCGGATCGTGGAATCGGTGTCCTCCGCTTCAACTTTCGTGGAGGACCGGATTCGGGGGGAGTTCACGGAGGAGGGGTCGATGAGGTTGCCGACGTGGCGGCGGCGGTCGAACTCGCGGAGCGGCGCAGCCCCAGGGTCATCGTCGCCGGTTGGTCATTTGGCGGGGCCATGGCCCTCGCACACGTGGCCGGCGACGACAAGGATTATCTGGCGGTCGCCCCGTATCTTCCTCTGGCCCCCCATCCCGAGCAGATGACGTCCAGAACCGGGGTGATCGTGGCCGCATCGCGGGACCAGGTGGTCGACCACGACGGCGTCGCCGACTACGCGCAACACGCTCACGCCCGGTTCGTGACCATCGACTCGGACCACTTCTTCGTGTCCAAGGCGACTCAGGTGGCAGACGCTTTCAGCCCGCTGCTCGCCTGACGGCGCGGAAACCCCGGTTGGCGGCCTCCTCGAGCACGTCCGGCGCAAAACTCTGGAGGAGGTTCTTGCCCCACAGGTCCTCGGCCTCGGCCCGGATTGCCAATTCCTCTGCCTGGGCCTCATCGTCCGTGTCGTATACGAGCATCGTGTCGCGGGCCCCGACGAAACGGAAGTCCTCGAACCGCTTCAGCCGCGACATCAGCCCTGGGCTTCCGGTTCGGTGTACCCGGTCGGCACATCGCCACCGCAGTTGGGGCACGTCGCCACTGCGATTCGTCCCACGATGAAGCTGAAGTCACACTCGGGGCAGCTCAACCGGGGCGACGGTGGGTCGGGTGGCGGGGGCGGCGGAGGCGTCATCGGTGGCATTCCACCAGGGCCCGGGGGTACCCCGCCGCCGGGCATGCCTCCCGGCATTCCAGGAGGTGGTCCCGCCGATACGTTGTTCACGGATCCGCAAGCGGGACACGCAAACCGGCCCGCTCCGGGTACGTCGAATTGGCTCCGGCATGCGCCACACCGCACGATCATGGTTCGACACCTCCAACACCGTCGTCTTTGACCGGGTCACCAACCGCACCGATGGAACGCAGATACGCGGCCTCGTGACCCAACACCTCTCGAATACCGTCCAAAGGGTAGGACACCCCGTGGGTCTCGGCGATCCGGGCGGCAATGTACTCCACCGCCGCCTCCGCGCCGCCCGCGACCACGTCCACCGGATTGGCACGACGTTCCTGTGCGAGACCCTGGAGATAGAAGACCTCATACTCGATGATCCGTTTGACATCGGAACGCCGAAGATCGATCGATTCGAGCCGGGCGTGTATGAAGTCGACGGCGTCGTCGACCACGTACACGACACCCTCGTCGAACGACCTCCGCTTCGCCTCCTGCCAGAGCATGGCAGCCGTCACCGCCAGGAACACGGCAGCGAGAACCGCCACGAGGGTGACCACCGTCGTCGGCGACATGAGCGGCTCAGATTCCGATCAGGTCGGCCAGGAGGCGTCGATGGTGAGCGGGGCTTCCGAACAGGAGCTCGGAGCTCTTCGCCCGCTTGAAATAGAGGTGGGCGTCGTGCTCCCACGTGAACCCGATCCCTCCGTGGATCTGGATGTTGTCGGCGGCACACCGATAGAAAGCCTCCGAGCAGTACGACTTGGCGAGCGCGGCCAGTTCCGGGACCTCAGCGCTTCCTTCCGACACGGCCCAACCGGCGTAGTACGCGGCCGAACGCGCTGACTCGACCTGGACGAGCATGTCGGCGCACATGTGCTTGATCGCCTGGAACGAGCCGATGGGGCGTCCGAATTGGTGCCGGTCCTTGGCGTAGGCGACCGCCATGTCGAGACAGCGCCGGGCACCGCCCACCTGCTCTGCAGCGAGCGCCACCGCTGCCGTCCTGTGGACTCGCTCGACCGTGCCCCAGTCGGATCCAGTGAGCCGGGCATCACCGTCCACCACGACTTCGTCGAGGCGGACGGACGCCAGCTTGCGAGTCTGATCCATCGTCTCCAGCACGGTCCTGGTGACGCCCACTGCGTCGCCTTCCACCAGGAAGAGCGAGACCTCACCCTCGACCAGAGCCGCCACGACGATCACGTCCGCGGTGTGGCCGTCGAGCACGAACGATTTCTCGCCGTTGAGAACCCAACCGTCACCGGTCCGCCGGGCGATGGCCTGAATACCCGACTCCGTCCAATCTCCGCTGGGTTCGGTCACCGCCAGTGTCGCCACCACCTCACCTGACGCGATCCGGGGCAACCAGGTCGTCTTCTGCTCCTCGGAACCGGCCTCCAGGAGGGCGGTTGCGGCGAGTACCACAGTCGAGAAGAACGGGCTCGGGAACAGCGCTGCGCCCTGTTCTTCGAGAAGCACCACGAGTTCGAGAAAGCCGAAACCGGCTCCGCCGTAGCCTTCGGGTATGGCCATTGCCTGCCAGCCCATCTCGGCGGCCTCCCTCCACAGAGCGCGGTCGAAGCCCTCCTCTGTCTCCATGAGCTCCCGGACCGAGGCCGAAGCCGACTTGTCCGCCAACCATTGTGCCGCGTAACGGCGCAACTCTTCCTGTTCGGGACTGAAAGAAAAATTCATGGCGTGCAGCGATCTTACCGAGGCCGTCGACCCCAACCGGTCGGTCGCGTCCACCTGATGCCCATGGACCTTCCGAGCGAGTGACCAGCGGCCACCACAGCCCCATCCACCTGACCCTGCTTTCAATTTCGAAACGGCCGAGGAGAAGGTCGCGACCATGGCCTCGGCACAGCAATCGAAGGGCGGCTTCTGCTACACAAGAACGGGGAACCCGATGACCGCCGCCCTCGAAGCAAGCACTACCGCACACTTCGCCCAGGCATTGGAGGCGCTGCGTTGATCTAGCTGGAGATCTCCGATACGTAGATCTTCCCCCAGGCAGCCTCGACCAGCTGGGTTTGGAGCTCACCCAAGGCACGGGCGACGGCGAGTTCCTCGCCAATCAGCGGCCTTGGGTCGTCCGTCGGGTTGCGGCGGGCACGCCCCTGCGTTTCGAAGTGGTCGCCTCGAAGGTCGAGCATGGCGATGGCCACAGTGTCGTCGATGTCCTCAGAGAGGTGGATCTTCAGCGTGACGTCGCTCTCCACCCGGCACCTCCTGTCGATGTGACATCAACGTAGTGCCTGACGTCGAAAGCGAGCCAGGGGCTTGGGTCCTCTCAGAACGCATCTATTGGTAGGTCCATCAACGCACCCGTCTCGGCTTCCGCCGCCTGACGGCGCATCGACACCTTGGGCGCCACGTCCGACACGAAGAACCTGGCGACGGCGACCTTCCCGACGTAGAAGGGGTCTTCGTCGACCTTGGACGCCGCCACTTCACCCTGCCGGAGCAAGAGCCAGGCGATCGTCAGTTCGGCTACGGACTCCAACAAGGCGTTGGCGTGGAGGCCGATCTTGTAGACCTCTTTGGGCTGCCCGCTCATCGACGCCATGAGGTGACCCACCATCACCCCGAGGTGGGCTTGCGTGTCGTCGAGGATGCGCCCGAGAATCTCCCGCTCGGCGACGAAGGCGTCACCATCCGAGGTGCCCTTCACGAACTCGGCCATCTCCGAGGCAAGCCCTGCGACGGTTTGCCCCTGGTCCCGGGCGATCTTGCGGAAGAAGAGGTCGAGCGCCTGAATGGCCGTGGTGCCCTCATACAGCGTGTCGATCTTGGCGTCCCTGATGTACTGCTCGATCGGATAGTCCTTGGTGAATCCCGACCCTCCGAACACCTGCAACGACAGCGCCAGGAGCTCGTAGGCCTTCTCCGACGAGTAACCCTTGACGAGAGGCAAGAGCAGGTCCGACCGGCGCTCGGACACGGTGTCCGTGGGGTCGATCGCCACCAGGTCCTGGTAGTGCGCAGCTTCCATCCACAGGGCGCGGAGACCTTCGGCATACGCCTTCTGGATCATGAGCATGCGGCGGACATCCGGGTGAGCGATGATCTCGGTTCTGGGAGCAGCCTTGTTGGTCGCCTGCGCCAGGTCCGCACCTTGCACCCGCTCCTTCGCGTACTCGAGAGCGTTGAGGTAGCCGGTCGACAGGGTCGCCGCCGACTTGGTCCCGATGGTCATCCGGGCGTTCTCGATGACCCGGAACATCTGACGGATCCCGTCGTGGACACCACCAACGAGGTACCCGACGGCAGGCCGATCCTGTCCGAAGGTCAGTTCGCACGTTGTCGAACCCTTGAGGCCCATCTTGTCCTCGATGTTGGTGGCCACCACTCCGTTTCGTTCGCCGAGCGATCCGTCATCGTTGATCAGATACTTGGGGACGATGAACATCGACAGTCCTTTCGTTCCGGGACCCGCCCCTTCGGGCCGGGCCAGAACGAGATGGATGATGTTCTCTGATGCGTCGTGTTCGCCACCGGTGATGAAGCGCTTCACCCCCTCGAGGTGATACATCAACCCTTCGAGGTGTGTCGCCTTGGTGGTCCCGGCCCCGACGTCGGAGCCTGCATCGGGTTCGGTGAGCACCATCGTGCCGGCCCACTGGCGGTCGAGCATGAGCTTGGCGAGTTCCTTCTGTTCCTCGGTGCCCTCCTCGAAGATGACCCTCGCGAAGAGGCCCGAGCCCGAGTAGAACACGGCGGTCGGGTTTCCACCGAGCAACATCTCTTCGACAGCCCAGAAGAGGCTCGGGGGCACGGGGATCCCGCCCAGTTCGGCGTCCAGCCCGAGTCGGTCCCACCCACCTTCTCGCAGCGCATCGACAGAACGCTTCAAGCCTTCGGGAAGCTTGACCTCTCCGTCCACGAGTTCGAGATGGGCGCGATCGGCCTCCACGAACGAAGCCGCCCACTCTTCCTTGGAGAGACGCTCGACCTCGCGGAGGATGTCGCGAGCGACGTCGGCGTCGAGGTCGGACCACGCGTCGAGCCGGTCCTGGATTCGGTGGACCTCGAAGAGATTGAACTCCAGGTCCCGGAGATTCGACCGGTAGTGACTCATTCCTGGCTCCTCTCGTCGACCGCTCCCCAGAGAGATCGGCGCGTGACAATCGCTTTCTTGAGCATTCACTCTAATTTGAATCTTCGCTCAAGAAAGGGCCAAAGGTCGAATCCACACACGTGTCGGGGGCTAGCCTCACCTCCGATGCGCAATCGTGCCGGGCTGGAAACCCGTCAGAAGATTCTGGACGCGACGCGTTCACTGCTCTCCGAACGGGGACTGGAAGGAACGACGGTCAAGGCAGTGTGCGACCGGGCAAGCGTCCGAGCGGGCAGCTTCTACAACCTCTTCGACTCGAAAGAACAGGTCGTGATGGCGGTGATGCGCGAGGCCATCCAGGCCGTTGACCCCGACCCGGAGGGAACCGGCGACGTGGGGGTGGGAGACCTCATCGAGGCCTACATCTCCTACCTGGGCAACGACCCGGCCCTGGCACGGGTCTACCTGTTGGTGGCGATCAACGGGAGCCTGACCGACGAGGACACGGCTCGCAGGATCGCCCGTCACCACGCCGATCGCACCGATCGATTCGTCGCCGCCATGAGACACGACCGGCCCGAACTGGCAGCGACCGAGATCGTGGCGCGCGTCGAGGCTCTGCTCGCAGCCCTCAACGGCTACACGATGCAGGCGCTCCTCGACCCTTCTTTCGACTTCGCCGCACATGCCCGCCGGCTCCTCACCATGGAGCCCGCCGGAGACGGCGCGTGAGTTGGGTCTTCGAAGACGATTCGGTGCGAATCGCCAAGATCACGGTCGGCGAGTGGGACAACAACGTCTACGTGGTGAATTGCGTCTCGACCAACCGAGCCGTGGTCGTCGACGCCGCCAACGAGGCCGACCGCATCCTCGACCTCGTCGATGGACTCGAAGTCGAAAAGGTTCTAACGACCCACGGCCACTTCGATCACATCATGGCCCTCGATGACGTGACGCGAGCACTCGGTGTGCCCTGGTACATGCACCTCGCCGATGTCGAGATCGCCGAACGCTCGCCCGACGGGCCACTGTCGCACGGAGACGTGATCGAGGTCGGCGAGATCGCGATCCACGTGCTCCACACGCCTGGGCACACGCCGGGGTCGGTCTCGTTCGTCATCGAGCCCACGATCCTCTCGGGGGACACCCTGTTTCCCGGCGGTCCCGGAGCGACGCGCTGGGACTACTCCGACTTCGGACAGATCATGGACTCGGTAGAACGTCACCTCATGGCGTTCCCCGACCCGACCGTGGTCCACCCCGGTCACGGTCTGTCTACGACCCTCGGTGAGGAGCGGCCCCACCTTGCCGAATGGCGCGCTCGGGGATGGTGACATTGGTGCAACCAAATGGTTGCGCTAGTCTTTCTTCCCGGAGGTGAGAGCGTGGAACTCGGCATCCAAACGATGACCGGATATCCGGACACCCTGGCACTGGCCCAATGGTGTGAGACGAATGGCATCGCGGCCCTCGCGGTGGCCGACCATTACCTGGCGGGTGACGACGTGTCGATTCCGGCATACGACCAGTTGGTGATACTCGGAGCGGTCGCAGCTCAGACCAACCGGCTGGAGTTGAGCACACTGGTGAGCCCGCTCACGTTTCGCCATCCTGCCGTCCACTACAAGGCAGCGGTCACGCTCGACGAGATCTCCGAGGGCCGGTTCACGATGGGCCTGGGAACAGGTTGGATGGAACGAGAACACGAGGCTTTTGGCTTGGAGCTCCACGAGATGTCCGAACGCTTCGACCGCCTCGAAGAGACGCTCGCCTACTTTGCGGCTGCCCGCAGCGGTGACGGTTTCACGGGCGAGCACTACCGGATCGAAGCCTTCGTCCCCCAGCCGGCGCCCACGAACCTGCGCATCGTCGTCGGCGGAAGCGGAACCCGCAAGACTCCCGCGCTGGCCGGAAGGTTCGCCGATGAGTTCAACGTGTTTCCCTCGGAATCAGGGATCTCCCAACGCGTCTCCGCTGCACGACAGGCGGCGGCATCGAGCGGTCGCAGCGTCGATTCCCTGATGATCTCGACAGCCTTCCCCGTGTTCGTCGGCCGCGACGAATCGTCCTACCGGGATGCCGTGACCCGTACGGCCGAGGCCAGAGGCCACGACCCCGATGCGCTCGAGGAGCGCGCTCGCAGCCTCGGTATACCCCACGGCAGCCCCGAGATGTTCCGATCAGGCCTCGCCCGGCTCGCGGCCGAGGGTATCGAGCGGGTGTACCTACAGGTGGGAGTGGAGCCCGGCGAGTCGATCGAACAGGCGTCCCTGGTGGCCGAGATCATCTCCGGGATGTGATCACGAGCCCTGGTAGGACCAGCCCCACGACTCGGTCCGCTCGTCACCCGACGCTTCCTCCACCGTCCTCGTCACACGGACGTAGCCTCCAGAGTTGTAGGTGACTCCACTACTGGGAGTCACGGTCCACGACACGTCGCGATCCATGGCGTTGCCATAGAAGGTCACGGTGATCGAGGTGGAGGTGTAGGACGTACGAATGGTGACCGGAGTGAGGGTGTCATTGACGAACTCGACGTCGGGACTGGGATACCCCAGCGTCGCTTCGATACCGAGCGGGTAGCGATCGATGTAGCGGCTGTGCGGCCGGTGGGAGACGATCTCGTACCCGCCCCGGAAAATGGCGTTGTAGATCGTGGTGCCGAACTGTGACGTTCCTCCGCCGATGTTCAACGGATGATCGCAGCAATACCCCTCGCCATCGAGAAGGATCGGCGCCGGCACATATCCCTTCGACCGCGTGCGTGGCCCCAGATGATCGTTCACCGAGAAGGCGAAGCCTGGATATACGACCGCCCCGTCGATGGCGTCCGCCATCACATGGATGTTCGTCACACGCGCCTCACAACACTTGTGATAGGTCGTGAACGACACCACTCGCTCCACGGGCGGCCGCGGAGTCACCGGGATCGGCTCGAGCCCGAGAGCGCGAGCGATGAAGGTCGCCATCTCGGCCCTCGTGACCAACCGGTCGGGACAGAACGACGAGTTGCCCGGCGGATTGCACCCCTTCGTCAAGCCGGCATCGGCCAGTCGAGCGATGTCGGTCGCGAACACCGAGGTGTCGGTGTCGTCGAAGCTCGAACCGGGGATCGGGAACCGGTCGGCCAGCTGCAGGGTGCGCGCGAGGAACGATGCCATCTGCCCACGGGTGACCGCTGCATCCGGACAGAAGTGGGTGTTCGAAGGAGGGTTGCATCCGAGCGTGACACCGGCTGCGGCGACCCCGTTGATGTCGGACTGAAAGATGCTGGTCTCGTCATCGCTGAATCGATCCTCGGACGAGCGAGGGATGTCGAAGGCTCGGCTCAGGAAGGCCGCCATCTGGCCGCGCGTGATCGGGTCGTCCGCACAGAACAACGGATACACGTCATGACACCCCGACGAGATACCGGCCGCCGTGATCGCCTCGACCGCCCCTTCGTGCACCGAGCCGTCGTCATCCACGTAGTTCCCGCCGATCGGTAGCTCGGCGGCTCGAGCGTCCCCGGTCACGGTCATGACACCAACAAACGCCAGCGCGGCAAAGGCAACCCGGAAGACGTTTCGCATCTGACCAGTCTCGCATCCGACGAACCCGACACCAAGAATGCCCCGGAGAGCGGGCCTATGCTCCCTCGCATGTCTCGATCGAGCTCTGAAGAACGCATCGTGGAAGCCGCTCGGAGGCTCGGGATCGAAGTCGAGATCCACCACTTTCCGGAAGGGACGAAGACCGCCGAAGACGCGGCCCGGGCCATCCAGTGCGATGTGGCGGCGATCGTGAAGACCCTCGTGTTCACCGTCGACGACGAACCTGTGATCGCGTTGGTTCCCGGGGACCGAAAGCTGTCGCTGACCGCTCTTGCGTCGGCAGCCGGCGGCCAGACGGTGGAACGGGCTTCTCCTGATGTCGTGAGAGCGGCAACCGGGTTCGTTGCGGGTGGCACGCCACCATTCGGACACACGACCGACGTGCCTGTGTTCGCCGACATCGCCCTCAGGCGTCAGCCGGTCCTGTGGGCCGGGGGCGGTACCCCAAGCACGGTGTTCTCGCTGTCCATCTCTGATTTGGTGAAGGCCACCAACGCGGTGTGGACCGAACTCAGCTGACGTTCGCCGACAGCGGACTCACCGACCCCCAGGTCCGACCTCAGGCTCCCGCTGCGGCTCCACACACGGAGGCCCACACCTCGTCGAGTCCTTCCCGGTCGGCGAGGTCGAGCCACTGGATATACAGGTGATCCACACCGATCCCGGCGAGGGCCGCCAATCCTTCACCCAAACGGTCCGGCGTCCCGACCAGGACACCCTGGTCGAGCATTCTCGCTTCGAAGTCCTTGCCCCCGATGCCCCGAGAAGCACCCTGCCGATCCAACATCGCCCGATACCCCGCTTCGTCGACTGCACCGAACACCGGCCCCATCACAGACACCCGGATCGAACCCGGATCGCGACCGGCTTCCTCGGCGGCGGCTCTCATGGCGGCGATCTTGGGGGCGATGTCCGGGGGATGGCCGAGAAACGTGTTGTATTCACCTGCCACGCGCCCGGCCAGCGTCGGCGTGCGCCTTGGCCCCGAGCCACCCACGATGAGTCTGAGACCCGTGGGTTTGGGCCCTGCCTCACCCTCGAACCGGTAGTGGACACCTCGGAATGACTCGCCGGAGAAGGCGGCTTTGATGTATTCGAGCGACTCTACGAGTCGTTCGAAACGTTCCGCCGTCGGTGGGAACTCCAGTCCGAACGCCTCGTGTTCGAGCTCCATCCAACCCGTGCCCACGCCCAGGTCGAACCGGCCTCCACTCATCTGGTCGATGGTCGCTGCCGTCTTTGCGATCACGGCCGGGTGCCGGAATGTGATAGGTGAGACCAGCACACACAGACGAATACGAGAGGTGTCCCGGGCCAGACCGGCCAGTGTCGCAAACGCATCGGTGGCATCCGGCACGGGCTGCCGGCTCGAGTAATAGTGATCCGATCGAGCGAACCCATACAGCCCTTTACCTTCGGCCCATCGGGCGGCATCCAGTAGCTGGTCGTAGGTCCCACCGAGCTGGGGCTCTGTCATGAGCGAAAAGTCCACCGGGCTCCATTCGACGCTCCCGAGCAGCCTAGATCGGGAAGCGGTGACCCTGTGTCGCGAGTTTTCACTATGGCGGTAGTGGAAACTACCCTGGTGGGGTGACCGGCGCACCTCTTCTCCAGATCGAAAACCTCCACGCCTCGGCGGGCGATGTCCCCATCCTCAAAGGGGTCGACCTCTCTGTGGACCGCGGCGAGATCCACGCCCTGATGGGTCCCAACGGATCCGGGAAATCGACACTGGCGAACGTCCTCATGGGCCACCCTTCGTACGAGGTGACCGAGGGCAGGATCCTCTTCAACGGTGAGGACGTGACCGCAGCGACCCCGACGGATCGAGCGCAGGCAGGGATGTTCCTCGCCTTCCAGTATCCCGAGGAGATTCCCGGCGTGTCGGTGATCCAGTTCCTCCGGCAGGCCCTCTCGAACAGGACCGGGATCGACTACACGGTGCTCGAGCTTCGCCTCAAGGTGATGGACGCCATGAAGGCGCTCGGGATGGAATCCAGTTTCGCGGATCGCTATCTCAACGAAGGATTCTCCGGGGGCGAGCGCAAGCGCAACGAGGTCCTGCAGATGGCGGTTCTCGAACCGCTGCTGGCGGTGATGGACGAGACGGACTCCGGGCTCGACATCGACGCGTTGCAGACGGTGGCCGAAGGCGTGAACCGGCTCGTGTCGCCCGAGCGGGGGTTCCTCGTCATCACCCACTACCAACGCCTCCTCGACTACGTGACACCCCACCACGTTCACATCTTCATGGACGGACGGGTCCTCGCCTCGGGTGGTCCGGAACTCGCCACCCGGCTCGAAGACGAAGGCTACGAAGCCTTCCGGCAGCCGGTCTGAATGGTCGACCTGACGGCCCTCCGCGCTGACTTCCCGATCTTCACGCGCTCCCGACACGCCCTCCACTTCCTCGATTCGGGCGCTTCGAGCCAGAAGCCGGCAGTCGTGCTGGCGGCGATGGAGGACCTTGCCGCCGCCCACTATGCCAATGTCCACAGAGGCGCATACACGCTGTCGATCGAGTCGACCGAGATGTTCGAGGCCACCAGACGAGCCGTCGCCCGTTTCATCGGCGCCGCCGACCCAAGCGAGATCGTGATCACTCGGGGCACCACCACATCTCTCAACCAGGTGGCCTTCGGATGGGGATCAAACAACCTCAGGCCTGGTGATCGGATCGTCCTCACGATGATGGAGCACCACGCCAACATCGTCCCCTGGCAGATGGTGGCCAAGCGAACGGGGGCGGAGCTGAGCCACGTCCCGATGACCGCCGACTACAAGCTCGACCTCGACGCCTACGCCGACCTGATGGACGACCGGGTCCGGGTGGTTGCGGTCACCGGCATGTCGAATGTCCTCGGCACCATGCCACCGATCCCCGACATCGCCGAGGTGGCAGCACGGTTCGGCGCGATCACCGTGGTGGATGCCGCCCAGCTCGTCCCCCACGCGCCCGTCGATGTGACCACGCTGGGCGCCGATTTTCTGGCGTTCTCGGGCCACAAGATGCTCGGACCAACCGGAATCGGAGCGCTGTGGGGCAAGATGGAGCGGCTGGAGGAGATGGAGCCATTCGAGGGAGGCGGCGAGATGATCGCCGACGTGGGTCTCCACGAGTCGACTTGGGCGCCTATCCCACATCGATTCGAGGCGGGGACACCTCCCATCATCGAAGCTGCCGGGCTCCTCGCTGCCATCGAGTATCTGGAGGGAATCGGTATGGACGCCGTGCTCGACCACGACCGAGATCTCACCCGATACGCCCTCGAGCGACTGGGCGCGTACGACGACGTCGCCGTATTCGGCCCCGAAGACCTCTCGATCCGCGGTGGTGTGATCTCGTTTTCCTTGAGAGATGCTCACCCCCACGACGTCGCCACGATCCTCGACGAACAGGGAGTGGCCGTCCGAGCCGGTCATCACTGCGCCAAACCGCTCCTGCGGGAACTAGGTGTCCCGGCCACGGCCCGCGCCAGTTTTCACGTATACAACACCCGCGATGACGTCGATGCGCTGATCGCGGGACTAGAACGTGTCCGTTCTCTGTTCTCACGTTGAGGTAACCATGTCACTCGAAGAGCTCTACCGGGAAGTCATCCTCGACCACTATCGAAACCCGAGAAACCGCAGCGCCCTCGACGCTCCCGACAACCGAGCCGAGGGCGTCAACCCGCTGTGCGGAGACGAGGTCACCGTCGAGGTCCGCTTCGACGGCGACACCGTGAAACAGGTATCGGTGCGTGGACAAGGGTGTTCGATCAGCCAATCGAGCGCATCGATGATGTCCGAGGCGATCAAGGGCAAGACGAAGTCCGAGATCGATGAGCTGTCGCATCGTTTCAAGGCGATGCTCTCCACGGAGGACGGTGACGCCGAACTCGATCCCGAGAGACCCGGGTCGGTCCTCGGCGACCTGGAGGCGCTCCAGGGCGTGAAGAACTATCCGGTACGAATCAAATGCGCCAGCCTGCCGTGGGCGACCCTCGCCGATGCCATCGACGGGTCTTGAACTTTCGTTGAACACAATCTGAGGCGACCCTGACGGCACAAACGTCACGCTGTCCCCATCCGAGATGAGGAGTGGACATGCGTGATCGACTGGCGCTCGTGATGACGGCGCTCACCACCGTGGGGTTGCTCACAGGGGTGGCGTGGGCTGCGATTCCCGCAAACCCGGCGAGCGAGCAGGTCATCGAGGCCGGTGAGGCCGGATCGGTGCTCGTCGCCACAGATGGGACCGTGCTCGAGGTGACCGAGGTGCTGCCGGCGCCTGGATGGAGCGGCGAGGTGGAAGTACCGACAGGACGTGAAGTCGAGGTGGACTTCCGGAACGGCACACGGAGGATCCAGTTCAATGCCGGACTCGAAGACGGCGTCATCAGGGTCAGGCTTCGCGAAGGAACTGCCACGGGCGGAACCTCGACAACGGTCGGTGACACCTCCTCGACCACCCAGGACGCCACCTCCACAACGATCGACAACACCTCTTCCACGACCAGCGACGACTCAACGTCGACGACCGTCGGGGACACGTCATCGACCACCCAGGACACGACCTCCACCACCATCGACGACACGACGTCGACGAGTGTCGACGACGACACACCCACGGGGTCCGGGTCCGAGACCTACACCCTGAGCGGGGTGGCGACCATCTCCGTCTCTTGGAGCGACGGTCGCATGCATTTCGACTCGATGTCGCTGTCCGACGGTTGGATGGTGGAACGCCAGGACCTTCGTTCCGATCGAGTCAAGCTGGAGTTCGAGAACGGCGACAGCGAGGCACGCTTCGAGGCCAAGTTCCACGACGGCGCTCTCCGCGTGGAGATGCGAGTCGACTGAAGCCACCGCAAGACGCCTTCCAGTTCAGTGACAGGAAGGGGAGGGACGACCTGGTCCCTCCCCTTCCTTCCTTTGTCCTTCACCGAAAACGCATCACGCCGTGCCCCCGCTGTCATCGGGCGCGTCAGCGACGGTGGGATCGCCATCGGTAGAGACGAAGGGATCACCTGGATCCTCATCGTCACACTGAGTGATCGCAGCCCCGCACTCCGAGGTGCCGTTCCAGAGCACTCGGCGAAACGCTCGTTCGTGTACCCGATTTGGTGATCGGCGTGGCTAGGGTTCCCTTGCGAGTGCGAATCGGATAATCTGATTGCATGCCTGATATCACTGCAACCGACGCGGCTCGTCACTTCGCCGATTTGCTCGACGGTGTTGAACACCGGGGCGAGCACTACACGATCGTTCGCCGCGGCAAAGCGGTTGCGTATCTCGAACCGGTATCCAGCGGACGTGGTGCCGACGTGAAGTCGCTGCTGCGCCGGCACTCGCCGGATACGGCGTGGCCGAACGATCTGGCTGATCTGCGCGCTGTTGTGGAGATCGAAGACCGCTGATGAGCCTGCTGCTGCTCGACACCACATTCCTGATCGATGCGGAGCGAGGCGGGATCGATCTCGACGATGCCATCGACGATGACGACGACGTTGCGATTGCGGCCGTCACCGTCGCCGAACTGATAGTTGGGGTCAAGCTGGCCTCTCGCAAACAGCGGACGACCCGTCAGGCCTACGTCGATGCGATCATCGAAGCACTCCCGATCATCGCGTATGACCGCGATGTGGCGTTCGAACACGCCGAACTCCTTGCCGCCGTCCGCGGCCAGGGCCGCCCGCGGGGCGCTCATGATCTGCTGATCGCAGCCACCGCCCGAGCCACTCATCGGACCGTCGTGACCGCCGACCAGGCTGCCTTCATCGACCTTCCCGGTGTCTCCACCATCGAACACCGCTAGTCCTCGACGTGCCGGTCGGCGCTGTTTGGCAGCGCGAGCGTTCTGGACCCATGTCTGGTGATCGGCGACCACCCGTTGCATGCTGCCACCCAGCTCGCAAAGCGGCCCGCCGGAGTCGTCGCCACCCCAAACCACCGTCTGTGGCAGTCTCCTCACCCATCTGTGGCCGAGCTCATCAGTGCCGGTCTGCGTGGTTGCGCTATCCGGGCGCTCTCGCTCCGGAACGGCTGATCTGGGTGAGCATCATGCTGTATATTGTGCTGTATGTCAGCAACTCGCACGCAGGTGTACCTCACCGAGGAGCAGCGGCAACGCATCGATGCCCTCGCCGAAGTGGAAGGCGTGACCATGGCGGAGATCATCCGGCGTGCGCTCGATTCGTACCTCGAGGACGAGACACCCGATCCCGAGCTGGCGCTGGCGGCCACCTTCGGCGCAGCTCCGAACGCCAAAGTGCCGAGCCGGGACGAATGGGATCGTGGCTGACATCCTCGTCGATACCGACGTATTCATCGATCACCTCCGAGGTGCCCGACAGCTCGCTACCGGGCGCCACCGACTGCACTACTCGGTCATCACCCGAGCCGAGCTCTTTGCGGGCAATACCGCCTCTGATCTGGTCAGCACCCTCCTTGCGCCATTCCGGGAGATCCCTGTCGACCGAACGGTGGCGGAACATGCTGGGCGAATCCGTCGAGAGAGCGGCATCCGTCTCCCCGACGCCCTCATCGCGGCAACTGCGATTGGACACGGTCTGGGTCTCGCTACCAGAAACCGATCCGACTTCGAACCCGTGCGGAGCCTACGCCTGAGGGAGCTGTAGACGCACTCGTAGGTGCCGATCCCGAGCACTCGGTGGGTTTCTCGCTCGTGTCCCCGATTTGGTGATCGGCGCTGGGGAGCGCAACGAGGAAGGGACTTGATAGGTCATTATTTTGACCTATCATGTCCGGTATGAGTGACACCCTCCCGTTCTCAGAAGTCAAGGCCCACCTCTCCCAATTGGCCGACCGGGTCGAAGGCCAGCACGACCGTATCCTGGTGACCCGCAACGGCCGACCCTCATTTGTCCTCATGAGTCCCGACGATCTCGAATCCCTCGAGGAATCCCTCGACATCCTCCGAGACGACGAGCTGATGAAGTCGCTACGCAAGTCGCGACGAGAAGCATCCCAGGGCAAACGGCTCCGGCTTCGCGACCACGTGTGAGGCAGCCTCGTGCACGAGGTTGAGATCACGCCCGAAGGACTGCGCCACCTCAACCGACTCCCGGACAAGGTGCGTCACGCCGCGCTCGAGACCATCTTCGGTCCGATCGCCGAGAACCCCCAACGGCTGGGCAAACCACTGGTGGGCGAGCTCGAGGGCCTCTGGTCGGCACGCCGCGGTGACTACCGAGTCATCTACGAAATCCTCGAAGACGATGAGACCGTCCTGATCCACCGAGTACAACACCGGCGGGACGTCTACCGGCCACGCTGACAACCCGCACGCGTAGGTGCCGGTCTGCTCGACTTGTGTCGGCGCTCGCTATGACGCATAGCTGGTGATCGGCTTGGGTTTCGCCGACCTGGGCGGTAGCCGGCGACCTACGGATAACGAGTCCGGAAGCGGGGGGTCAGGCGGACGGGGTCGATCCGCAGAACACCCACTAGCGACGGGCACTTCCGGCCCTCGGGGGTGCGCGCCAGTTCGCACGCTATTCGTCCTCTGACGGACAACCGTCTTTGCGACGTCGGAGAACGCAATCGACAGCTCGATCGACATCGTGCTCGGAGTGATTGGAATACTACTCCCACGAGCGCGATCGTGGTTCGCTTCACGTCGTCACTGCCGATGACGTGCCGGTTGGATCTGAGCTGTGCAGTCAGACTCCGTGCCGCGTGACCCGAAAGACGGCCGACGGACCACGGTCCACGTTCCTCCGGCCCGGTCACCGAGTTACAGCGTCGACCCGCTTTGCTCCGCGCCAGACCACGATGCCCAGCACCAGCCACGCCAGGCCGGGGACGAAGAAGACCGGCGACAGGAACACGGTCGCGAGGGCACCGGCCACGAGCACCAGAGCGACCCATATCGAGACGACCTTGGCTCTCACCAGGTCTGTCATGAGAATGGCGAGCCCGACCGTGAAGACGAGCGACATCAGGCTTTGGATGGCTCCGGCGGGATTGGACCCGGCCAGTCCGGTGGCTTCCTCGAAGGTCCGCTCATACGATCCCCACGGAAATGATCCGAACTCGAGCAACGTGGCTGCCATCAGCAGCCCGAGCGCGACGAAGGTGAGTGCACTCCCCATCGCGCCGAGCCGTCCCGGGGCCTCGCGTCGCTGATAGATGGCTGCCAACCCCACCAGCACCAGGGCCATGGGGATCACCAGCAACCGGCCGGTGTCCATCCAGGTCATCCCCCACACCACGTTCATCTCATTGACCTGGGTCGGGCCGTGGGCTTGTTGCTGATGGAACCAGATGACCAGCCAGGCAGCACCAGCCAGCACGCTCGCCGGCCCGCCGAGACGTCGAATTGCGATCGCCAATATGTCTCCTAAAGACGGACCCTCCCTGTCCAGGGAGGGTGAAACAGCAGCGCGTGATGACGAGGGGAACCGGCGATCCGGTTGACCCCAACTGTACTCAGAATCGACTAGGTCTGCGGCTGTTCCGAGGGCCAACAGTGATGGAAACCCCTCACTGGATGCCCGAGGTCTCCACCTTTCGCCGATGACCGGTGGTACCTGTGTCTGGTTGCAGCACCGGTCCTTTTCGTCATCGGCATCGTCGCCCTCGGCGACGGCCAGACCGCCACCGGCGAAGACGACACCAGCCTGCTCGCCGGCCTCGCCTACTTCGCATGGATCCTGAGCTGGCTCGGCGCCGTCATCAGCACAGGAAACGGCATCGTCCTCAGCACGGAGAGAGGCATCACTCGCCACCGCACGCGGCCAGTCTGAGCGTCCGAAACGACGCGACGGCACCAGCGACCACGAGGCCCCTCGGACCAACATCCGAGGGGCCTCAACAACTGCCCGGACATCAACGAAGCGTCACCGCCCACCGTCAGGTGCGCAAAGGCGCCCAGATCAGCAACCACGCCGAGCGATCTCGCGCACGTACCAGCGTCCGGGATCCGGCAGTTCTGTGCGGGGAGCCGTTACATATGGGTGTCGGCTCCCCGCTTTGCTCAGCGGCTGGCTCCGGCGACGAAGGTGGCGACGATGTAGGTGGCGTGCCGGTCGAGGGAACGTCTCGCCCGGTCGTAGCGCATCGTGGTCCTGGGATCAGCATGCGACGCAGCCTCTTGGACGTCACGCAAGGCAACACCTGCGTCGAGGGCGGCGGTGATGAACGAGTGCCGCAGCGAATGTGGTGAGATCTTCTTGTCGATCCCGCCTCGCCTCGCCAGCCGTTTCACGATCCTTGTTGCCGCGTGCCGGTCCAG
>JAOUGY010000285.1 GCA_029865445.1 Acidimicrobiia bacterium
AGTCCCCAGTCCCCAGTCCCCAGTCCCCAGTCCCCAGGGGACGGTGCCACGGGTCTTCCTCCCCCAGCGGGGGAGGTGTCGCCGCAGGCGACGGAGGGGGAGAAAGCGCACCGCCCATCGCGCCTCGCGTATCGCGGCCCGAGCTGTGCTCGGGCCTTTCGCCCCTGTCCCGGCGCGCCCGGTCGTCACAAGGTGAAGGTGAAGTGCCCTTGTGGGCACCGGGCCCGAAAAGGAGGTCGTGATGACAATGCTTCGGGAACCCGATGTGAGGGCCACTGGCCGCACCACGTTCATCGTGGAGTGGGTGGCGGGAGTCCTCGGCGCGCTGGCGACAGCGGTTGGGCTGTGGATGTACCACGGCCCGGATGACGGAATGCTCCGCCTGTTCGGGTGGGAGTGGGACGTCGCGGCGCTGTCGGAGGCATGGCCGTTCGGTCTGATCATCCTCGGCGCGCTGGCGCTGTTCGCGGTGTTCAGCCGGGTATCGACCCATCGCCGGGACGAACTCGAGGGTGGCGCCGGCACCTATGCGCTGCTGGCGATCCTCGCCCTTGCCCTCGCCGCCGTGTACACCCTGATCTGGGTGCTGTAGTCGACGGCCTCAACGCTTCCGGGCGGCCTCACGGCCGCCCGGAAGCCGCGTTCAGGCCGGTACGCCGTAATGGGAGGCAGTCGCCTCCCGGACGTTTGGCGTCATGATGTGTTCCCGGGTCGCTTTGGGTGATTGCTTGACGACCCGCTGGTCGTATGGCACCACGAGACGCCCGTCATGCGTCTTGTACGCCTCCGCCAACGGCACGTAGTGCTGTGAGCGGAAGAACCCCACGCCCACCACGGCCCATTGCGGTGTGCGTGAAGTGTCGTCGTCGTACAGGACGTCGACCACTTTCCCGACCGGGCGGCTGGCCTCGTCGATGACCGGCTTGCCCACCCATCCCCCATCGGTGATTTCGCTGATGCGTTCCACAGAGCTCTCCTCTCTGTCACGCCCAGCCCGCGTTGTCCCCCTTGTAAGACATTCTTGACCCCAGACCCCTCCCCGGTTCCCGGTGAGGTCGAGAACCCTGGGTTGAGGACCTCGCTGAGCGAGGTCCTCAACCCGCGGATTGGCGATTGCTCACGCGATCACCGGCTCCACGACCGTTTTGTCGGCACTACGCCGAGAGAGACGGGCCAGCAGACGATCGAGCGACAGACGACGGGCCCGGTCGCTTCGGGTTGCGATGCGTCGCTGCCGGTCGGCGATGATCGTGGTCGCCAGGTATTCGTTGGTGATTGGATGCATTGTGTGCTCCTCCGTGTCCCCGCTGCCGATCGGGACTTCCGAACGACGACCCCACCATCGACCATGGCTGCAAAGAACCCGTCGAAACCGCGTCAAGAGGTTGTCAAAGGCTCCGGGATTTCGCCTGCATGTCGAAAATCACCGATGTGGTTCGTCGTGCAGGCACGAACCGACGAAGGAGATGCGCGAGATGGCCGTCGAGACACGGACGAGGCTGATGCCCCGACCGATCGACGAGGTGTGGCCGGTGATCGAGGACTTCACGACCACCTACCGGTGGAACCCTCTGGTCGAGCGCAGCGAGCCGATCGGTGACCAGCGAGTGGGCCTCGGCGCCCAGCGGCGTTGCGATCTCGACGACACCGGCAAGAAGCACATCGAGGAGCGAATCGTCGACTTCGATGCCGACGCCCACAGGTACGTGGTGGAGATCGTCGGCGGCACGGCAAAACCGCCCATCCGGACACAGGTCGAGTTCGTCGCTGAGGCCGCAGGAGCCGCTGCGACGTCGGTCACCATGACCGCCCATCTCATGGCCGACTCGATGTTCACGCGCCTGATTGCGCCGATTGGCGCGCGCCAACTGGGCAAGGTGGCCGATCAAGTTCTCGAAGGTCTGGCTGGCCTCCTCGAGAACGAGGCGCGCACGACCCCGTGATCGGTCTTTCCGCGGGCTGGCGACTTCGCTGAGCGACGTCTGTTACCCAGGGTTTTCGACTTCGGCGTACGCGGAGCAGTCGACCCAGTCGAGGAACCGTTCGCACTCCTCGACGTTGAAGTCACGCTGTACGCGGGATCGGGCCAATGCCACGAGTTCCTCCGGATCGAGCGGCATGCGGCGGACCACCCCGCCTTCGCCCGTGTAGTAGAGATAGCGGGCATCGGGGGTGAGTGCCGCAACGCCAAGCCCGTCGTAGCCCATGGGTACAGCGAACCATTGCTCCCCGCTCTGGATGTCCCAGACTCGGAAGTTGTTTCCGGTGTGGACAGTCACGGCCCAGGGCCCCTCGGCAGTGGTGTAGACCGTCGGGCCACCTTCGACAATCGGATTGAGGACCACCGCCTCCGCCATCGGGATTCCCTCCCCCACAGCGTCGGCATCGATCACGTATCCGCCGCCGGTCAGGCTTCCAAATGCGAGCCATCGGCCATCCGAGGAGAAGTTGGGAACAAACGGGGCGATCTCATTGCCAAGGTCGAGTCGACCCAACTCGTTCTCGTATGGCGGAACTCGCTGAAGCACAATGGACGCCAACGCCTCGTTGATGGCAACGACTGCCTCACTTCCGTCACCGACAAACGCGGCGGTGGGGATCCACAGATCCCACGTCCGCGCCGTGACTCCCGTGCGGAGGTTGAGCAGAGAGCCGCTGGCTGCGCAGCCGTCGATGCCTCGAATAGAAATGACTGCCCACTCACCGTCGGTGTCGATAGCGGATGGCCTTGAGCAGCGATCCAGTTCGGCAATGATTTCACCCTCGTACGAGGCGACCACTCCCGGTTGACCGGGGCCTCCAATGATGTCGGCCCTTGCAGCGACGACGGGGGATGACCAAGTCTCGCTGATGAACCCGGGACCTTCCTCGAGAATCGCGAGGTCATCAATGGTGATGACTCGCGGTCGCACCAAATCGCCCTCGCCCTGGACGACCGCTGCGGTGCCATCATTGCGTAGGGTCATGGAATGAATGGTCCCCGAGGTCGGCCAGTTTTCGAGGGCTCGAACGCCCCCTCCCGCGAGTTCCCAAACGAGAGCCTCGCCCGTGAGAGTCAAGGCAACGAGCTTTGAGCCATCGGGCCAGAAGACCGCGTTCCACACGCCGCCGGCGTTTCCCGGCAGAACGGTGGTCCCCAGCGTATCGGCGCTCACCACCTTCAGATTGGCGTCGTTCCCGAATAGCGCTACAGAGAGCCCATCCGGCGATGGCACCGACGGCCACCCGCCTGCGCTTTCGATGCGAACTGATGGCTCGGCGGCATCCGGCTCCCAGAACTCGACGCGGTTCTCGGCTTGGATGGTCACAACGAGGCGTCTGGAATTCGGGTGCACTGCGATTGGATTGATCGCGGCCACGCGTTTGCCCAGGTCCATCCTCGACTCCACCCCTCCCGTCCGAATGTCGACGAAGTCGAGCACGGCCAATCCATCGACACCATTCCTCAAGGCGACCTCGCCATCATTCGTTTGGCCCGAGAATCGACCGGTGAGACTCAATCGCGGCTCTTTCGGATGTCCGCTTTCCCATGCAGTGGTGCAGGCGTTGTCGATATCGACGGAGATATCGCGTCCACCCGCCAGCATGTACGCCCCATCGACAGCGAATGCAATCACGTCGGCTCGACACGGTCCTTCGAGAAGGTCGATAACCTCAAGGGTCTTCGCATCGAGTACCGCACCGACCTCTTTTGGAAGCGCCAACGCAAAGCCGTAGGGGTCCGAATACGACACGGCCAAGCGATCTCCCGTCGGGCTGAAGGCAATCGCTCCGATCGGCCCAGCGAGTTCTCTTCGGGTCAGCTCTGCCAACGACTCCCCGTCGTAGACGAGCAGGTGACTCCATTCCGGACCTCCTGCGACAACAAGGCGGTCGCCGTCGGGGCTGACGGCGGCTGCGTAGCCGCCCTCGGGGAGGCGGGCCAGCAGGCGTGAGGCCTGGGTCGTGGTTTGGAGGGCGGTCATGACCTCGCCGGGGGTGCGCTCGTCGGGCAATTGGAGTGAAAGGTCGTAGGCCTCGAGGGCGAGGTTGATGGCCAGGTCCGGGTCCTCGTCGATGGCCACCTGCGCCTGGGTGGCCAGGTCCTGCATCCGGGCCCGGATCGTCTCCTCCACGGCCACACCCCGCTGCACCCAACCGAACGAACCGAGAGCGACCGCGAGGGCAAGCGCACCCGACAATGCCGTGGTCACCCGGCGTCGGATGCGCCTCCGGCGCGCCCGATCGGCGTCGACCACACGACGCGATTCACCCAGGAATTGGATCTGGTCATCCGAGACCGCCAAAACCGAATCGTCGCGGAATGCCTCGGCCTGCTCCAACCGGCCGCCCCCCACGAGATAACTCGGATCGCGGCCGGCGGCGAGCCAATCCCGCGTGGCCACCTCGAGTCGACGCTGCACCAGCAGGTCCTCGCGTCTTTCGTCGATCCACTCGCGGAGGCGGGGCCAGTGACGGATCAACGCCTCGTGCGCCACCTCCACGGTCGGGCCCCGCGTGGCGGCGTCACGATCGAACACGAAGAGACGGTGGTGTCCGAAGGCATCCAGCACTCGGTCGACCGAGGCGGCCGCCGCACCGATCGACATCAGTTCCGACCGGCGCACTCGGCGGCGGGTGTCCTCGGTGTTCTCTTCGACGGTGACCAGTCGTACGAACACCTCTCTCGCCGTCGCCTGATCCTCCGCTTCGAGTTCGGCATGGATCGCATCCGCCCGCCGTCCGATCGACCCGGCCAAACCGCCCATTTGCTCGTAGCCGCTCAGTGTCAGCCGGTTGTCCTGGCGATTCTCGAACAGTTCGGTGAGTGCGTACTGGAGCAGCGGAAGCCCCCCACTCTCCCCATCCGAGTCCGCAATCAGAGCACCGACGAGGCTCTCCTCCACTTCCAGGCCGACGCCTCTGGCG
>JAOUGY010000028.1 GCA_029865445.1 Acidimicrobiia bacterium
GCCGAGGTCGGCCAGAAGGCTCGCGAACTCACAACCGATGACGCCGCCACCGACGATCGCCACGCGATCGGGACGGGCCGGCCAGTCGAGTGCGTGGTCGGACGTGACTATTCGGACGCCATCGATCGGATAGTTGGGAAGTGAGCGTGCGTGAGATCCGGTGGCCATGATCACGGCTCGGCCCTCCACCACCTTCTCCCCCTCCGGCCCGGACACCACGACCCGGCCAGGGCCATCGAGCCGTCCGAAACCCTCCACGACGTCGACCTTGCGGTGCTTCAGCAAGCCGCCGAGACCCTTGACGAGCGCTTCCACGGTTTGGTTCTTCTTGGCGAGGGCTGCCTCCCAATCGAGCTGGGGTTCGGTCACGACGACGCCGTAATCCGAGGCGTGACGCACCGTGGAGAACACCTCGGCGATCTGAAGCCATTGTTTCGCCGGGATACAGCCCCTGAGCAGGCAGGTGCCCCCGGGACGCTCTTCATCGACGAGGGCCACGGACAGGCCGAAGTTGTGCGCGTACAGCGCTGAGGCATATCCACCCGGGCCGCCGCCGACCACCACGATGTCGTACACGTGTCCGTCCTTTCGAAGGATGCTCGTCGTCCGCGAGGGTAGTGCACCTGGGGCGACGGATCGTGGGCCAGGTGTCCGGGCGTTCCGGACCGATCCGTGTAGCCTCGCTCAGATGCAGACGAGGTACCTGCTCATCGCCTCTGCCGTCGTGGCCATGGCGATTCTGGTGGCGGGCGCCGGTTGGCTCTTGATGGGGCTGCGATGATCTCCGAACTGGACACGCTCACCGAGCTCGCCGTGGACCGTTGGTTCTTGTTCGCGCTGGCGATCGCGCTTGCCACCTTGTTCGTGTCGTGGGCCGCCCGCTCGAACTTCGGGTGGATGGGAGCGGGTGCCTTGCTCCTCGGTGTCACCGGGTCGACGTTCATCGTCGGCGTGTTCGAACCGCTTCCGCTCGTCGCGTCCGCCGGCCTCGCCCTCGTGACCGGACTGCTCGCCCGGCCCGTGCTGGCCGAGGTGGCGATCCTGACGATCGCGTTCGTCCTGGCCGACGTTTCGTGGAGGCCCCAGATCTCGTGGCCCGTGTGGATCGGAGCGGCCGTGGCGGTGGTGGCGGCCTGGGGACCACGCCGGTTCGAGCGGGCGGACCCGCGGGTCCTGGGAATCGTGATAGGGGGCGCCGCCGCCGCGGTGTGGGCCAGCGTGCCCGATACCGAGATCCCGCGGGCGCTGTTGGGCGCAACCCTCGCCGTCTCTCTCGCATCCGTCTTTGGCGGCAAGAAGCTTCTCTTGGGACCGGCGGTAGGAGCCTTCGTGGGTCTCGCCACGTTTGCGACTCTCTACGGCGGCTCTGCCCGGGCGGTATCTGTGTTCGGAGCGTGGACCGGAATG
Organism: Acidimicrobiia bacterium; assembly: GCA_029865445.1. Lineage (GTDB taxonomy): Bacteria > Actinomycetota > Acidimicrobiia > Spongiisociales > ZC4RG35 > JAOUGY01. The sequence continues at coordinate 1,408 of JAOUGY010000028.1, forward strand.
TTCCTGCTGGCGCTCATCGGTGTGAAACGGTTCGACCGGACACCGGTTTGGGCGTGGACAGTGGCGCAGCTCATCATGGTGGTCGCCGGGAGCAGGGTCATCGCCGTCGCCGGATCGGGGACGGCGGCGCTGGGGGTGGCGGCGGTGGCGGCAGCGGTGTCCTCGGCGTTGCTGGCCGTCGCAGCCGATCGAGGAGTCGCCCCGTCAAACGGTCACACCAGGGCCATCTGATCGAGATCACCCCCTTTTGCGGTCGACTCGCACCACTACGATGTATGAGGGGAGTCGATTCCCGTTGAGCGATCGAATCGGGGCGCATTGCCCGGATACAGGTCCAACGGCGTTGGGGGAGTCAGGCACTCTTGAGAACGAGGGGCCAGGGGAGGTTCTGTGGACACGACGCTCGATCCCGACCATTTGATCAATCTGGCGACAGAACTAGGGCAGGTGTTCGCCACCCGCGCTGCCACCCACGATCGTGAAGGCTCGTTCCCGGTTGACGACTTCAAGGACCTGCGGGACGCAGGGCTTCTCGGGATCATGGTCCCAGTGCGCCACGGAGGAATCGGCACCGACTTCCTGACCTATACCAAGGTGCTCGAGCAGATCGGGAAGGGTCATGCAGCTACCGCCCTGACCTACAACATGCACAACATCGTCATGGGCGGCGTCGCCGAACTGGATCTCGACGAGATCCCCGGCCGGCACGGTGACAGGATGCGAGACTTCGCCACCTGGCTCTTCGCACAGGCGATCGAGGGAAAGAAGCTGTTCGCCTCCGCAACCACGGAACCCGGAGTCGGCGCCAAGTACAGCCAGCTGAAGACCACCTACGAGAAGGTCGACGACGGGTACGTGCTCAACGGCGTCAAGTCGTTCGTCTCGATGGCCGGGCACGCCGACTTCTACGTCGTGGCCGCCAGGCCGGTTGCGCCCCAAACCGGCTCTGTTCCCACGATCTCGTACTTCTGCATAGGCAACGGCAGCGAGGGAGTGACGATCGAGGACGTCTGGGACACCCTCGGCATGCGGGCGACCACCTCGAACACGATGTACCTCCAGGACGTGTTCGTGCCCAGGCAGCACCTCTTCATGGGAAGCGAGGGGATGGCCTTCTACAAGCTGCTGAGTCAGCCTCATTGGCAGGTGGGCGGCTACAACGGCGCCTACCTCGGGATCAGCACCGCGATCATGGACTTCACCACCGAGTACCTGTCGAAGAAGGCGATCCCGGGGACCGAGCTCACCGCTGCAAGCGACCCCGTGATCCAGCATCAGCTGGGTGAGATGGACATCAAGCTGTCCTCGGCCCGGGCTCTCACCTATGAGGCGGCCAGGCTGGTGACAGAGAGGCCTGGAAGCTCGGAGGCCAACGTTGCGATCCACCGCGCCAAGTTCATCGTCGGCGAGGTCGCGCCCGAGCTGGCATCGATGGCCATACGGATCTGTGGGGGATCGACCATCTCCAAACGAATGCCGCTGGAGAGGCTCTATCGCGATGCCCGATGCGGCGGGCTCATGCCCGCAAAGTCCGATGATTGCCTCCGCTATGTCGGCAAGGCTTCCGTGGGCATCGATGTCACGAAGGCGGAAGAGAGTTACTGGTAATGCAGCCGTGGCAGGACTCGAGCCTCGATGTCACCAGACGTTCGTTCGCCGAGTTCGCGAGCGAACACCTCGCGGGACCGCTCGAAACCTGGGATCAGCCAAGTGGGCACCCCGAGCGGGCGTGGCGGGCCGCTGCCGAGGAGGGCGTCCTCGGCATCTGCATGCCGGAGCACCTCGGCGGCCAGGGCCGATCGGTTTCGCATGCGGTGGCCGCCATCGAGGGAATCGGCTCGGCGGTCACCTCTACCGGCATGCTCTACGCGATCGCCTCTCAACTCTTTGGCGTCCAAATGCCGCTCGCCATGCTCGGAAGCGATGAAGTCATCGAGACCGTCGTGCGGCCGGCCATCCAGGGTGAGGTCGTGCTGGCCTACGCTTTCACCGAAGAAGCCTCCGGTAGTGACATCTTCTCCACCGAGGCAACCGCCGTACGCGACGGAGACGACTGGGTGTTGACCGGATCGAAGGCGTACATCACCAATGCCCCGATGGCCGACGTCGCCCTGGTCTTTGCCAAGACCGGTGAAGGTCGTTCGCCGTTTGCGCTGACAGCCTTCGTCGTCGACATGTCGTGGCCGGGAGCGGCTCACGGCCGGGACTTCGAGAAGGTCGGCTTTCGCTCCGTGCGGATGGGCGAGTTGATCTTCGACGGGGTCCGGGTGCCCAAGTCACATGTGGTCGGAAGGGCCGGAGCTGGATTGTCGGTCCTCGCCGAGTCGGTCGGCTGGGAGCGATCTGCAGCATTGTCTGCCCTGCTCGGCCCCATGGATCGGGTGCTCGGCCAGGTCGTCGAATGGACCAGAACACGGCGGGCGTACGACGCTCCTATCGGGTCCTTTCAGCAGGTTTCGGCGCGCGTGGCCGACCTCGTGGTGCGCCGCACGATGTGCCGGCTGGCCATCTACGACATCGCCGGCCGCCTCGGCCACGGTTCGTCGACCCAGGACCACATGCAGGACATCGCCGCGACGAAACTGTTCGTGACCGAGAGCTACCGCCAATTCATGCTCGATGCGATGCAGCCCTTCGGCGTCCGCGGCTTTCTCCACGAGCACGAGATCTCGCAACACGTGCGCGACAGCCTCGCCGCCACAGTGTGGGCGGGAACGTCGGAGTCGATGCGCAACACCATCGCCAAGCTGGCCGGCCTACCGGTCGAGTGAAGCCGGCGATGAGCTTCACACTGCATTCTCTGCTCGAACGCTCTGCCGACCGCTTCCCGGATCATCCTGCGGTGGTAGATGGTGCGCGCACCATCACCTACGCGGAGCTGGACCTGGCTGCCACCCGGCTGGCCAACACGCTGTCCGAACTGGGCGTCCGCCGGGGTGACCGTGTTGGCCTCTATCTGGAGAAGTCGATCGAGGCCGTCATCGGGATCTACGGAATCCTCAAGACCGGGGCGGCCTACGTGTCGATCGACGTCAAGGCGCCCATCGAACGATCGACGTACATCGCCGGCGACTGCGGGATGGAGGTGATGGTCAGCGAGGAGGGCCGGCTGTCGGTCTGGCTGGAGCCCGATTCCCCGATACGTCGAGTCGTGGCCCTCGACGCCGAGACGCAGGGAAATGTCGTGGGCCGCTCCACCATCGAGGCCGCATCCGACACCAGGCTCGAGACCGGGACCATCGATCAGGATCTCGCATACATCATCTACACCTCGGGTTCGACAGGCGCTCCCAAGGGCGTCAAGCTCACCCATCGAAACGCCCTGGTCTTCGTGAACTGGGCCGTCGACGAGTTCGACGTCGGCCACACCGACCGGCTGTCCAGCCACGCGCCGTTCCACTTCGACCTGTCGATCCTCGACTTGTATGCCGCGGCTTCTGCCGGGGCCACCGTGTATCTGGTGCCACCGATGGCATCGGTGTTCCCGGTCCAGATCAACCGATTCATCACCGAGCATGCCATCACCGTCTGGTACTCCGTGCCGTCGATCCTCTCCATGCTCGTCCAGCGGGGGAAACTGACCCATGGCGCCTTCGAATCGTTGCGGTGGGTTCTCTTCGCCGGGGAGGTGTTTCCGACCAAGTACCTGCGAGTCCTCATGGAACGTCTTCCCCACGTTCGGTTCTCCAACCTGTACGGGCCGACGGAGACGAACGTGTGCACCTTCTACAACGTCGAATCCCTTCCCGACCCTGCCGCGGGTGACATTCCCATCGGCAAAACGATCCCCAACACCGACGGATACGTGGTGGGCGAAGATGGGAACCGTGTGGGTCGAGGCGAGGTCGGCGAACTGTGGATTCGATCAGGCACGGTGATGGCCGGGTATTGGGGTGATCCGGACCGGACCGCTGACCGCCTGATCGACGATCCGTTTGCCGCCGAGATAGTCGACAAGGTGTACAGGACAGGCGACCTCGTTCAGGTCGACTCGAACGGGGACTTCGTGTTCCTGGGCCGGCGGGACAACCAGATCAAGAGCCGGGGCTACCGGATCGAACTGGGTGAGGTCGAGACGGCGCTGTACCGGCATCCGGACGTGATCGAGTGTGCGGTGGTGGCCGTACCGGACGACCTGATCACCAATCGGCTCGTGGCGTTTGCGAACGTCAGGGATGGCGTGACAACGGCCGACCTCATCCACCATTGCAAACAGACCCTCGTTCCATACATGATCCCGGAGCACTTCGAGATCTTGGAGGTCTTGCCAAAGACGTCGACGGGCAAGATCAACCGACAATCACTGACACAATCGGCACAAGGAGACAACACGTGAGTATCGAGATGGGAATTCGCGATTTCATCGCCGGCGAGCTGAGTTGGGACGGGAGTCCCGAGGACCTCGACCTCGATTACCCCCTCCTGGAACGTGAGGTCGTCGACTCGCTCGGCATCTTCAAGATCATCTCGTTCCTCGAGACCGAATACGACATCGAAATCGACGACGAGGAACTCATCCCCGAGAACTTCGAATCGATCAGCAAGATCGCCGGTCTGGTCGCCGCCAAGACGGGCGTCTAGGACCCCGGCCCGGCACCAAACCTCATCCTGTCGGGTCGATCGCCGGACGCGTCAGTTGTGCCTCGGAGGCCCGGGACCTGCCCCCGCCGTCTCGGGTCACCAACCCAGGTCCCGACCGAGAAGCTCGGACACGCGAGAGATCTCGTCGGCCAACGCCTCACGAAGGAACGCTTCCGCTTCGGGAGTCATCCCTGCACGCTCGCCCCCAACCTGGGGTGTATAGGAGTAATTCGAGAAAGCCTGCGGAAACACCTCGTCCAGACCGAGGAAGTCGAGAAGCGCGCCGTAGGTCGCATGGGGGTCGGCCCACAGGTCTTCTGTTCTGATCACGTGGACTCGCTCGCGGCCGAGTGTGTCGAACCACCTCTGCAGCTGCTGCGCATACCGGCCACGCTCCACGTACCCGTGAATTCGAACGGCGACCCCCGGATGATCGGGATCGTCGTCGAAACGGGCCAGGTCCCCACGGATCCGGTCTGGTTCGGCCTTCAGCGCGTCGAGGAACTCGAGCGGTTCCTTCCCGAGGCGGCGCTGATGACCGTATTGAGAGAGCGCCCGGGTGACGGGGTCGCGCAAGAGAGCCACCGCTCTGAGATCGGGGATCCTGGTGGCGGCGCGCTTGGCGGCCAGCGGGTGGAGCATGTAGTCGGGCGTGGCCTCGAAGGTCACCTCGGGACGTGACACCAACGGGAAATGCGCCCGATACCACCGCTCCCCCATCGACATCCGGGTCGAGAAATACTCGACCTCCTTCCGGATCGAAGCAACCACTTGGGGGTGGCTCCCCAGATATCGGTACAGCGAAGAGGTGCCCGCCCGTTGAGCTCCGATCACGAGCACGTTGGGGAGCATGCCCTTGGTCGGGAAGGCCATGCGGGCCTTGACACGCCACAAGGCGATCTTGTGGCGGGTTCCCACCGACAGCTTGTCCCGCGCCAACTCGGTGAGGCCCGCCATCAGTACCCGCTCAACAGCCCCAGCTCCCGGGCGATCTCCAACGAACGCCGGAATGACCACAGACCTACGCCACCGATGACAAGGGTCGTGATTCCCAAACCGGCGAGAGCCTGGGGGACGGTCATGACGAAGGAGCCCGGGTCTTCCATCAGCGCACTGCGCACACCATTCAGCACGTAGGTGTGGGGAAACAGGTAGCTCACGGGTCGAAGCCAATCCGGTAGCTGACTCAACGAGAACAAGGCGCCACCGAAGATGGACGCGGCGAGGCCGTAGAGCACGACGACGGGCTGGGACCGCTTGGCCAGCACCATGAGGCTGGATGCCAGGATTCCGATTGCGCTCACGGCGGCGGTGCCCGCGAGCATCAGGAGCAGCGACGCCCCGAGCCCGCTCCAATCGAACTTCGCCCCCAGCACGCTTCCGAGGCCGAGCAGCAGAATTGCGTTGACGAAACCCCGGATCATGTTCCATTGATTGATCCCGAGTGGCATCCAGGTCCACGAGATCGGCTCGACGAGTATCGACTCGAACAGGCCGCGGTCCTGGATCTGCTGAAGGCGGTTCCCAAAGCCCTGCAGCGTGGACTGAAGGGCCGAGCTCATCGCCAGCCCGACCGTGGCGAACGTCAGGTAGTCCCCGCCGACCTCTGCCGACTCCCCCACGAGGTCGGCAATGAAGAACGAGATGAAGATCGGTACCACGACGCCCAGTTGGCTGAGGACGAGCGACATCGGATAGCTCATGTCTTCTACGATTGCCGCTCGCAGAAAGGCCACCGACGTCTGGCGGATCCGCCGCATGCCCTGCCGCATCAAGGCTGGTCCTTCTGGTACACCGCTGCCAGCAGGTCGCGAAGAGGCATGGCCTCCTCCCGGATCGTCACGAGCGACCGCGTCGCCTCGGCCGGAAGCACCGCGACCACGTCGCCGAGTTCGATGTCCTGGGCGAGCAAGCCGCCCAACTCCAACTCCGTTTCGGCGTCGATCTCCAGAACGCCGCGCGTGGCGAGGGCGTTGGATGCCGCAGATGTTGCCTCGGGGGTGCGGAACTCGAGTTGGACCCGCGGCCGAGTGTGCACCTCGCGCAGGGCGTCGAGGTCGCCGTCGTACTTGATGGCGCCTCCCTCCAACAGGATGATGTGAGAGTGAAGGGCCTCGATCTCGTCGAGGCGGTGGGAACTGATCAGGATCGAGATGTCCTCGTCGGTTGCGACGTGTTTCAGCGTTTCGATCAGTTCATACGAGGCGATGGGGTCGACGGTGGCAGTGGGTTCGTCGAGGATCAGCACCTTGGGGCGGTGCAGGAGCGACCTGGCCAGCTGGAGACGAGCGCGCATCCCCGACGAAAGCGAGAAGACCGAATCCTTCGCCCGGTGCCCGATACCGACGAGGTCGAGTGTCTCCTGGATCCGTTTCCGCAACCCCGCTCCCGACAGGCCCTGGAGCTGCCCATGGAAGATGAGGTTGTCGGCGCAGCTCAGACGCATGATGAGGCTTCGATCCTCGGACGGCATCCATCCGATGAGGCGTCGGATCTCGAGCGACTCGGTTTCGCAGTCGAGTCCCATGATCTGTGCGGAACCCGTTGTAGCGGTGGTCAGCCCAATGAGGATCCGGAACGTGGTCGACTTGCCTGCACCGTTGGGTCCGACCACGGCGCATATCTCACCGGGGGGCACGCTGAAGCTGATGCCGTTGAGGGCGTGGACTTCCTCTTTGATCGGGGATCGAAGGAGAAAACTGAGCAGCTTGTTGGAAGGTCGGTACACCTTGGTCACGTCGCGTACCACGACCCCTCGAGTCTGAGCAGCCGTGCTCACACGTGGTTCCGTCATCAATTCCCCGCTCGTCATCGTTGGTCCAGAGGAGGGCAACGCCGAAGGGCGCATGACAGTGAGATGAACCACCCGAACGACACAGGACCCTTCCCCGTTGGGCAGAGTACCACCAATGGTGGGTGGCTCAATGGTCAGGTGTCAGCGGTTGCCGCAGGTCGGATCCCAGTCGGGGAACTCCTCGCCCGGTTTGGGAACGAACGAACTCCACCCGTCCCAGAAGGCGGGAATGGTCCGACTTCCGGAGCGGGTGAGCTCGAACGCCGTACCGTCGGTTCTCTGGACCCTGATGATCGAATTCGAGTTCATGGCGGACGTGTCGAAGTCTCCCGTTTCCACGTTGCACCGAACGAAGTCGTACCAACCGTTGAGCCGGTCGTTGTCGGCGACCCGAATCGTGGAGGCGAACTGCGAGTCGAGATAGAGCGTGTACATCGACGGCGCGAGATTGTGGTCCCTGAGCAACAGCGACTCACCATCGGTGTCGTCGAAGATGCACTCTTCGAAGCTGAGACGTTCCGCCGTCAGCTTCCCGGGCTTGGTGGCGGTTTGAGCGTTCTGCTCGAACCCGCCTCCGTTTCCGAAGAACAGGCAGTTCCGGTAGTGGTACCCGCGATTGTTGTACGCACCGTGTTTCACAGGGCCCAACCCGTTGTGGAACGAGACGAAACGATCGATCCCGTGACGTTCACTGTCCGTGTTCTGCCACACGAAGATGCCGTGCTCCCGGCTGTTGTGGGTGCGGCAGTCCTCGAACACCCAGGGGCTGGTCTGGGCGTTTGCCTTCGACGGCCAGTGGAAACCCGACGTCCGGACTCCGCCACCGATCCCAACCGCCACGCACCGACGGGCGGTGTTGTTGGTGCCGGCGCCCATCAGGAACCCCGAGAGCTCATTGGGTCGGGTTACAGGGTCCTCGAGGTCGGTCCGGTGCACATCGGCGGCGATGCAGTCCTCGTAGAGCACGTCGTGGGTGTTGTTGATTCTGTTGCCGAAGTCACCCTCGGGCGGGAGATCCCACCAGTAGGCATCGCCCTCGACGTCGTAGGCGACGCAATCGCGCAACGTCACGCCATGACTTCCGTGCACCACAAACGCGTGGTGGTGAGCGTTGTGAACCACAGTCCCCTGCACGATGCTGCCACGCGCTCCTTCGCCCATGAGGTGGAAGTGAATCGGGTAGAAGCCGACCTCGTCGGGATCGCCCGCATGTCGGACTTCGGCGTACTTGATGGTCTGGGGAGCCGACCCGATCATCATGATGCGTCGCATCGGAGTGGACGTGGTGCCCTCGATCACGACGTTCCGTGTCAGGTTCATGACCTCGGCGGCGAAGGACCCGTGCCGGTTGGAGATCTGGGGTACCGACGATCCCTTCGTGAACGAACGGAATGTGTAGTCACCCTTGGCGATGGGGGCGACGATGAGCTGATCGGTGGCCGACCAGGTCGGGTCGTCCCCTGTCCGGTTCCAACCTGTCTTTTGTGTCCCCTGGATGTCGAGACGGCCGCCGCCGTTCACGATGAGTTCGCCGCCCCCGGTGAACCGGATCGTGTGAACCACAGAGGCGCTGGAAGGGCGCATCCGCAGAGTCCCCTCGACCAACATCGTGGTATCGCCACTCCCGGTCAACGTCAACGTCGTGCTGACATCGGGGTCGAATTCGAGCACGTCGCCTGCAGCCACGGTCTTCGTGGTGACCGTCTGTGAGCCCGAGATGCGTTCCGTGGCGGCGAGTGCGGGGGCCGGTCTGGCGAGCAGGACCCCCGCCGGCGCTCCGGCGACCGCGGCTGCGATTGCCGTCCGCTTCAGAAACTCTCGTCTGGTGATCATCCCCATGTCAGGCCTCCGTGCATCCGAGGTAGGAGAGCGCCCGCACGAGGAAACTCGCCATCTGTTCTCGGGTCACCTCGTCGTCGGGACAGAACGCGTTGGCCGAACATCCTTTGGCGATACCGGCGGCTGCCAGGGCGTTGACGTCGTTCTCGAACACCGAGTCTCGATCGTCACCGAAAGCGTCCGGCCCGCCGGGGAGGCCGAGCGTGCGGACCAGGAAGGCCGCCATCTGGCCCCGGGTGATGTTGGAATCCTCGCAGTACTGAGTGCTCGACGGCGGATTGCATCCCGTGGTGATGCCGACTCCGGTGATGCTGTTGATGTCACCCTCGAACACCGACGTGTCGTCGTCGTAGAAGTAGTCGTATTTGGAGGTGGGCGTGTTGAACGACCGCCGCATGAACGCTGCCATCTGGCCTCGGGTCACAACGTCGCGTGGGCAGTAGCGGTCGTTGGCCGGAGGGTTGCAGCCGGTCGTGATCCCCCACTCCGCGATCAACGCGATATCGGTGCCGTGCACCGAACCCCCGACATCCGAGAACGGAGCGTCTGCGGCCAATGCGATCTGGGGCGGCTGTGCGATCAGAGCGATGACGACCATCACCCAGAAGACGGCCCAACCGGGCCGCGCGATCGCTCTCTCCTTCATGTGAACCCACCTCTCTCACGCCCTGTCGCGGCACCCAAGCGGCTACGCCGACTCCCAGGAAGCCCAACCCCGTGATGGGGACAACGTAGCTCGGTTCGTCTCGGACATCACCAATCGATTGCTAAGAGAGCCATAAGACCGGTCGACCCGTGGGCGGCCGTCGGCGCCCGTCAGTGGTCCGTCGCCAGGAACCCGACGCACCTATTCGAGCGCCCACTAGGATCCGGTCCGAGTCGGGAGTTGGGAAGGGTTTCGAGATGTCCGCCGGATCAAGAGCGGCGAAATGTCAGCCTGGGTCCGATGCGGACGCCCCTCTGAACCCCACACAGTTCGAAACCGAGCCCCTCGACGAGGACCTTCATCGTCTCGTTCGACGTAGCGACGAGCCCTCGAACCCTCCCGAAGCCTGCGTCCCGAGCGGCGACGATCGACGCGATCATCACTCGCGGGGCATACCCACGGATGCGGTAGCCTTCCTCAACCACGATCTGGTTGAGGTATGCCGTCACCGAATCGGGTCGCGAGAGCGCCCCAAAGTGAGGGTCGGGGTGCCCCGTGAAATTGACCCACTGGAGTCCGACAGGTTTCCCATCGGGGGCCGCCGCCCACACGCAGACGTTGCCATCTCGCAAACGGGCGCCGTGATCGATGCCGGGAGCGAGGAGGGGTTTGAGGGTTTTGAGGTCGGCCTCGGTGGCGAGCCGAATCGCTTTGTCGGCGCGAACCCGCTCCATCTCGGTGGGTCGTTCGTACGAGAGGATGTGGTAGCGACCGATCAGCACCATGCGAGGATAGGCGCCATGCCAGGACCTGCAGACGAAGGGCAAACGTGAGTCATCCGGATCTCGTCGTCGATCTCGCCGACTCCCGATTCGATGACATCGTCGACTCGTGGAACGATCTGGCCCTGGCCTCAGGCGGATCCTTCTTCCAGACGGCGGCGTGGGCCCGAGCCTGGTGGTTGCACCTCGCCTCGAAGGCCCCCACCAAGGTCGCCCTCTGGATGCGAGCGGACGATTCGGCCGAAGCGGTGTCAGCCCTGTCGCAGACCAGACAGCCGATCCTCAAGACCGGTGGCCCGGCGGTCAATGCCTGGGTCCTGACGGGCTCCGGCGCGGGGGCCGGTGATCACCTCGGATGGTTGGGCGAATCGAGCGACTCGGTGCTCGACTGGATGGTGTCTGACACCTCCGGACCGGTGATTCTCACCAACCTCGCCCGCACCGAGGGCCTCGAGGAACGCGGCTTTGTGCAGACGTCCGTGGATCCGACTCTCACGGTGGACATGACCGCCTCCGACGACTGGTTCCAGGGGTCCAACGACTTCCGCAAGAAACTCCGCTACTACGCCCGGCAACTGGACAAGTTGGGTGTCACGCTCGAGATGGTCGACCGTGTGACCACCGAGGTCTTCGATGCCCTGCTGTCGCTTCATGCGGTGCGGTCCGAGAGTCTCGGTTGGTCGTCCACGTTCGACTCGGCCCGTCGGCAGTTCCACCTGGAACTCGTCGCCAGGTGCCCTCCGGAGTGGGGGCCCAGAGCCTGCGTGGCGACCCGCGACGGCGAGATCGTGGGTGTGTTGTACGGGTTCTCGTTCGGCGACACCTTCTCGTACTACCAGACCGGGTGGTCATACGACTACGTCAAACAGAGCCTCGGATCGGTGATGGTGGCGCACGCCATGGAACACGCTGCTGGAGCCGGCGCCAAAGTGTTCGACTTCCTCCGGGGCGACGACGAATACAAGCGACGCTTCGGTGCCACCGTTGCCAACGACTCCTCCTGGCTCCTCCCCCGGGGAACCACGGGCAGACTGGTGGCGGCCAGAACCAGAGTCGCACAGCGGGTTCGAGGATGAAGCGGCTCCTGAAGCCGGCAGTTCGCGCTGCTCAGCGCGCGTCGTACCCGCTGGCAGCAACCGAACGTTTCCTGGTGGTCCGTGGCGTCGTCGATCGAACCCGCTACACCCTCCCGGATTTCCTGGGAATCGGCGCCGCCAAGTCCGGCACCACATGGCTTCACCACAATCTCGCAACTCACTCCGACGTGTTCGTGCCGCCGGAGAAGGAACTGCATTACTTCTGCCACTTTCGGCACCGGACGCTGCGTTGGTACTCCAACCGTTTTCGCAACGCCGAAGGCCGAATCACCGGAGAGATCACACCCAACTACGCAACGTTGTCTCCGACCCGGATCGCCGAGGTGGCGGCGCTGGTACCGGAGGCCAAGCTCGTCCTCATGATCCGCAATCCAATGGACCGAGCCTGGTCTCACGCCCAGATGAACCTGGGTCGCCAGCGCGGCCGCGCACCCGAAACGGTTCCCGACAACGAGTACATCGATCACTTCAGATCAAGGCGCAGCATCGCCAACGGGGACTATTCGGCCATCGTGGATCGGTGGACCGCCCACTTCCCCGAATCGCGCCTGTGGGTCGGCACCTACGACCAGATGGTCGAGGACCCCGTGGGTCTGCTGACATCGCTCTTCGAGTTCCTCGGAGTCAGCACCGAAGTCGACTGGACCGACTTCCCCACGCACACCGTCATCGACCGGGGACATCCTGGCACCGACACCGTTGGAGAACGGGGCGGCTCCGAGGAGATCCCACGGCGGCTGAGGGCCGAACTCGACTCCATCTACCGTCCGATGATGACCGGGCTGGCGGAACGATTCGGCGCCGCGGTCGACGCGTGGCAGTCCTGATCAGGTTCCCAGGACCGAGTGGTACAGCCGTTCCATTCGGGCGGTGACAGCCTCGATACGGTAGTTGTTTTCGATCTCGGCCCGGGCCGCAGCGGCCATCGAGCGGCGCAGCTCACGATTGGATGCGAGCATCGAAACCGTCTCGGCGAGGGCATGTGCATCCCCCGCCCTGAACATGGCCCCTGTCACCCCGGGGTCGATGATCTCGTCGAAGGGGACGGCGTCGGAGGTCGCGCACGCGGCACCGCCTGCAGCCATCGCTTCGAGCAGTGACACACCCAGGCCTTCGAACAAGGACGGGAAGACGAACACGTCGGCCGCCGCGAGCAGCGCCGGCACGTCATCGCGCACGCCAAGGAATCTGACCCGGTCGGCCAGATCATGCCGCGTCACGAGCTCCCGAAGCAGCTTGCTGCTGTTCCCGTCGCGACCGGCGAACACCGCCACTGCATCCGGGTGGCGGCTGAGAATGGCGGGCATCGCCTCGAGAAGGTACCGCTGGCCCTTTTGCGGCTCCTGACGCGCGACGTTCAGCAACATGACGGCGTCCGCCGGGACTCCGATCGACTCCCGCACCCCGGCGCCAGAGGCGGCGCCGTCGATACTTTCGAGATCGATGCCCCTGGGGATCACGGTGATCTTCTCGGGAGGTATCCCGATGTTGTCCATCCAGGACTTGGCAACCGCTTTGGTGAGAGCGTGGAAGTGGTCGACCGAACGCATCGTGAACCGGTCGAGCAGCCTGTGTCCGGCGAGCTTGAGAAGGTTGACGCTCGGATTGTCTTGCGTTCTCACAGGATCGTGACTGATGTTCACGAGGCTCTCGACGACGGGGATCCCCCGACGGCGACCCACAACCCGGGACGCCAGCGCCGCATCAGCCAGGGAGCAGTGGATCAAGTCGGGTTTGGCAGCGGTCACATGGTCATCGAGGGCTGAGATGATCTGCCGGCGGCGTGGAGACGCTCCCACCTCGAACAACCCGTGTTTGTCGACGTCCGGCAATGGGTCTTCGACATCTCTCCGGAAGATGTACACCACGCTGTGCGACAGGGACCTGTCGGTGAAGGCCCGCAGATTGTTGAACAGCTGGTTCTCTGCGCCGCCCGACGTGCCGAATCGATTGATGACGTGAAGGATCTTTGCCATCAGGGGCCGTCGTAACGAGCCACGGCTCTGCGAACGGCATCTTCGAGCCTGAACCCACGGGTCACCCGCGGTCGAAAGAACGCCCATCCATCCGACAGCTGGACGGGGAGGCGCGGCAGGGCATGCACAGGCGCCTTGGCTATCCCCTGGCACCCTCCAACCGTGGCCGACTCATAGGCATCCCTGACCACCGTGTCGGCGGCGGGCGACCAGTAGGCCCAGGGGTAGGTGAAGTGGCGAGGCCGGAGACCGGTTCGTTCTTCGATGAGTCGGTTCGAGGTTCCGATCTCGTCTTCGATGAGGCCTTTCCCGATCCTCCGCAGGTCGGGGTGCGTATGGGTGTGTGCTCCAACGGTCACGAGCCCCGACCCGATCATCGTCTCAACCTGATCCCAGCTCACTGGAGTCGACTTACCGTCGTCGCGCAGCGGAACCCGGGACTCGATGGGCCCCGAAGTGAGATAGAGCACAAAGGGAAGCCCCAGTTCGGACAGGATTGGGAAGGCATTGACATACATGTCCTCGTACCCATCGTCGAAGGTGAGCACGTAGGTCTCATCATTCGAGTCTCGATGCTCGAGAGCCTCTGCCAAGGTGATCACCTTGCCTTGCAGCCATTCCATCTGCCGACGGAAGTGATCCCGCCGGACGTCCATCTCCAGGCCGTTCCCTGCCCCCACCTGGTGATAGATCAGCATACGCGGGCCCTCGATGGGCCCGGTGAACCGGTCGGTGACGGTTGAGACGGCCTTGAGGCCATGGCGGGCCAGATTCCCGATCATGATGCGACTATGTCTCGCAGTTCCGGCGGAGACAAATCGCCAACCTCAGCCCCGCAGGGGGACCTCGGCCTCTTCTATCTCGCGCAGGTCCACGACCTCGGTCGGTTCGGTGATCGCGGCGACACCCCTCAACGTGGCGACGAGGTCATCGCGATCGGGCCCCGAAACGAGGTGTTCGAGTTCCCGGATCGCATCGAGCAAAACAATGCTTCCCGGGGAGCCCGGGCGGGCGAGGTTGATCTTCGGATGGCTGCTCGGTTCGAGCGGTACCTCCGAGAGGCTCTCGGACAGTTTCTCGCCAGGCCGGATGCCGGTGACCGCCACTTCGATGTCGCGGCCGGGCACGAGCCCCGCCAGCCGGATCATCCGGCGGGCCAGGTCCATCACCTTGACCGGATCGCCCATGTCGAGCACGAACACCTCGCCGCCCTTGGCAAGGGTCGCGGCCTGGAGCACGAGCTGCACAGCTTCCGGAACGGTCATGAAATAGCGCGTCATCGCAGGATCCGTGATGGTGACCGGTCCTCCGGAGTGGATCTGATGAACGAAGGTGGGAACGACCGAGCCTCTCGAGCCGAGAACGTTGCCGAATCGGACGCAGGTGTAGATGCACCCGTCGCGCCGCTGGTTGGCCATTTGGGTCAACATCTCCGCCACCCGCTTGGTGGCGCCCATCACCGACGACGGCTCCACGGCCTTGTCGGTCGAGATCAGGACGAAACGATCGGCTCCGACCCGCGATACGGCTTCGATGACGTTCCTGGTTCCCAGGATGTTCGTGTGAACGGCCTCCTCCGGGAAGTGTTCGAGAACAGGCACGTGCTTGAGCGCAGCGGCGTGGAAGACCACCTCGGGGGCGAAGGACACCATGATCCGATTGAGCTTCTCGGCATCTCTGATGTCGCACAAGAGCGAAGAGGCGACCGAGGGATCGGCGGCTGTGTACAGAAGCGTTTCGTGCAGATGGGTCTCGTCGTTGTCGAGGGCTGCGACGGCGGCCGGCGCGAAGGCCAAGATCTGCCGTACGATCTCCGATCCGATGGAGCCGCCGGCCCCGGTGACAAGCACGCGCTTGCCGCGCACGAGGTCTTCGACCGACGCGAGATCGGTGGCGACCTCGGGCCTCGGCAACAAGTCCTGAAACTCGATGTCACGGATGTCGATCGGCGACTCGGACCCGTCGAGAACGGTGCCGGCGCTCGGCGCCACCCGCAGCCTCACATCCACAGCCGTGCAGGCGTCGACGACGCGACGGATGAGATCGGAATCGACCTCGCCGGCCACCACGACCTGTTCGACGTGGTGCCTGCGCACGAGTCCGGGCAGGTCGCCCAATGCACCGAGGATCGGCAATCCGGCCAGGCGGCGGTGCGGGTTGGCGTTTGTGGGTGAGACGAATCCGATGACCTCGGCGCTCTGGCCGAGGCGGAGCACCTCTCGTACGAAGTCGGCAGCCGACTTGCCGTCGCCCACGACCAGCGTCATCGGGTGGTCCGCGGCGATGCTGCGGCGGAGTGAGAACAGTCGGGACCGGAACCGCACGAGCCCCATTCCGAGCAACACCAGGATTCCACCGACGATGGCGACGCCATACGGGAACGAGCGTGGACCGCTGTCCAGGGCGTCGGCGACCGGGGTCACGACGAGGACGATGAGACCAACCGAGGCGATATTCGAGAGGATGACCCGCCGAGCCTCCGAGATCGACGCGTACTCCCAGATGTGACCGTACGTTCCGGTTATCAGGTTGAACAGCAGATGGATGACGACGAGGAAGGGAAGGATCCGTCCGAGGCCGGCCCAGAAGAGCGAAGGGTTCTCGATGGCCCCGTCGAGCATCCGGAGTGCCGTCGCCATCGTGTAGCCGGCGACGATGATGAACACGTCCACGACCGCAAACGAGATATCGGCTCGAAGTCGGAGGCCGGCCTGCAGCAGACGCTCCCATTTGCCGGCGAACCAGCCCGTTGTTTCCCCCATCCGATCGTCCACCTCGACGATCGCGTCAGCTCTCTCCACGCGGTCCTCCCACATCACCACGGTAAACCGCGACCAAACAGGTCCACGGTGTCCGTCCCCTTGTCTCCCACAGGCAGAAGAGGTGATCATCGCGTCGGCCGATTCCACCCCTGCTCACCCAGCCCGGACTCCCAATGTTTGCGGGCTCCCACCTGCCGCGGGAGTCCGCCTGGCGCTGTCCCCTTCACAGCAACCGGGCTTGGGCACAAAGTAACCGGTCCCGGCGCCATAGTCCATGGGTCATCTCGACTATTCCTTCGCATCCTCAGATCAACCAGAATGCCCCCTGATACCGGGAGGACCAGGGTGAGCCCTCACAAACGACGCGTACTGGTGATGATCAAAGGCCTCGGCATGGGCGGAGCCGAGCAGCTCATCGTGGAATCGGCTCGATTCTGGGACCGCCAACGCTTCGACTACGAAGTCGGATACATCCTCCCCTGGAAGAACCAGCTGGTCGACAGGATCGAGGAGGCCGGCATTCGGGTGACATGCATCGGCGGCGCCAGGGGCTCGATGGGTCTGGCCACGATTCGACGGCTGCGAGACCTCATCCGGCGATTCGATCCTCACATCGTCCACGCTCACCTGCCATCCACCGGGGTCATGTGCCGGCTGTTCTCGGGGCGGCCGGTCGTGTACACCGAGCACAACCTCGCAGACTCGTACCGGTTTCCGACCGGACCCGCGAACAGACTGACCTACGGGCGGAACAGAGCGGTGGGTGCCGTTTCGGAGGCGGTGGCCTCCAGCCTCGCCGGTTTCCCGGGGCCTGACCCGCAGGTGATCCCGAATGGGGTGGCGGTCGACGTCGATCCTGAGGCGCCGGGCAGGGTCCGAACCGAACTCGATCTCCCGGCGGACACGAACCTCGTGGTGCAGGTCGGCAACATCCGACCGCTCAAAGGCCACCAGAACCTCATCGACGCCGCGGCGATTCTCCAAGAGCGCCGAGGCGATTTCGCCATCGTCGGCATCGGCGGCGAGAAGAACCCCGGCGACCTCGAGCGAATCTCCGACGCCGCCCGTCAAGCCGGAGTTGAGGACCGTGTCCGGTTCCTCGGTCGACGCGACGATGCACGGTCGTTCATCGCCGCCGCCGACGTGTTCGTCAATCCGAGCGATGTGGAAGGCCTTCCTCTCGTCGTACTCGAAGCCCTCGCCCTTTCCCGACCGGTGGTGGCGACGGCGGTGGGCGGCGTGCCCTCGGTGGTGATCGATGGGGAAACCGGCAGGCTCGTTCCACCCGCTGACCCCCGCGCGCTGGCCGACGCCATCGATTCGGTTCTCTCGGACCCAGAAAGAGCGTCACTCGGCTTGTCCGGTGCTTCACTCGTTTCCGAGAGGTTCGGTGCGGCAACGATGGTGGAGGCCTATGAACGCATATACGAGGTGGTGGCCGATGGCTGACGCCTACGAGGTGCGCGAGTTTCGAGACTCGGATCTCGGCGAGGTCCTCGATGTCATGAGGGCGTCACTCGGAGAGTCGGACGTGAACCAGCGCACCGAGGCCCTCTTCCGGTGGAAACACTTCGACAACCCATTCGGCCGCTCCATCATCCTGGTCGCCGATGCAGGTGGACGGATCGCCGGACTTCGCGCCTTCATGCGCTGGGAGCTGAGGGATCCGAAGGGAGCGGTCGTACGGGCCGTGCGCCCGGTCGATACGGCTACCCATCCCGACTTCCAACGGATGGGGATCTTTCGCAATCTGACGATGGCGGCACTCGACGTAGCCAGGTCTGACGGCACCAATCTGGTGTTCAACACTCCGAACGCCCAGTCCGGTGCCGGGTACAGGAAGATGGGTTGGTCCGACGTTCAACCGATCGGGGCCCTCGTCCGTCCCAAGCGACCGTGGCGGCGATCCCCCGCCGACCGGTCGCTGCTGATTCCAGGTGGGGGTGCCCCCACAGCGTCGGATG
>JAOUGY010000286.1 GCA_029865445.1 Acidimicrobiia bacterium
CAGGTCTCTCGTGGGGCGATCCGCGAAACGCGCAGGAGCCCTCTTTGTCAATCTCCGCCAGTCCGACCGCATCGTTCGCAGAACTCGGTCTCGATCCCGACATCGTCGAGGTTCTCGGAACCCTCGACATCACATCACCCTTCCCCATCCAGCAGATGGCCATCCCGGACGCTCTCGCCGGTATGGACGTGTGCGGCAAAGCGAAAACCGGGTCCGGCAAGACCCTGGCCTTCGGATTGCCCATGGTCCAACGCACCACCGATGCAGCTCCGAAACGGCCGAGGGGCCTGATCCTCGTCCCTACCCGGGAACTGTGCATGCAGGTCACCACCGCCCTGGAGCCGTTCGTCAAGGCGCGAGGCCACGAACTGGTGGCCGTGTATGGGGGGGTGCCCCTCAAGCCCCAGATCAAGGCGATCTCGGCCGGTGCCGAGATCGTGGTGGCGACGCCCGGGCGGCTCATCGACCTCATCGACCGCAAGGCTGTGTCGGTGGAAGGTGTCGAGATGGTCGTCACCGATGAAGCCGACGAGATGGCCGACATGGGCTTCTTGCCCCAGGTCCATCACATCATGCGGGACGTTCCCAAAGAGGCTCAGGTGATGCTGTTCTCGGCGACCCTCGACCACCGTGTCCAGGCGCTTGTCAGGAGCTATCTCCAGGATCCTGTGTACCACGAGGTGGAATCCGAGTCGAAGACCGTCGAGGAATCGTTGCACCGGTTTCTGGAAGTCCATCGGATGGACAAACCGAAGATCGTGGCCCGCATCGCCGCCTCCGCAACGAGGACCATCGTGTTCGTTCACACCAAACGCAACGCCGACGCGGTCGCCCGGGACCTTCAAGATCTCGACGTGCCTGCCCAAGCCATTCACGGCGACATCCCCCAGATCAAACGGGAACGGGCATTGGCACGGCTGACGAAGGGGAACACCACCGTACTGGTGGCCACCAACGTCGCTGCTCGTGGTATCCACATCGATGGTCTGGACGTCGTGATCCACTACGACCCGCCCGAGGACGCCCGCACCTATCTCCACCGCTCAGGACGGACCGCCCGGGCGGGGGAGGCCGGTCTCGTGGTCACACTCGTGGAGTGGGATCAGACGCAACTCGTGAAGCGCGTTCAGAAGGAGGCCGGGCTCCACGAACCGATCGTGAAGATGTTCTCGAACGACGATCGGCTGGACGACCTCACCGGGTGGCAGCCGCCCGAACGCGAACCCGACGCCCCGGTGCGTCGCAGCTCCCGGCGTCGCTCCCGCAATCGTCTGCTCTGATCCCTGGGCAGTGGGACGATCCCTCCCGTGATTCACTCACTTCGTCTTGCCCCCGGGACGACGATGACCCCGCCCCGCAGCGCCACTACTCGGCTCAGCGGGGTTGGATCCTGCGGGCAATGAAGTCGTTCCAGGTCTCGCCCGACTCGTCCCGGTTGGGTGTCACGTTGCCTCCAGCTCGAAACGCTGCACCGGTGATCCCCGGCATGTTCACCGAGACGATGGGCCGGCGGCGTCCCATCGCGCTCAAACAGGATCGAGCGAGTTCCTTCGCTTCGTAGGCGAACTTGCCACCGACGTCGGGGAGGCGACCCGCCGGACCGGTCAACGCGGCCTCGACCAGAACACGGGCCAGGCTGTTGGGGTCGATCGGCTGGAATCGTGTGCCGTTCGGGACCACCATCACCGGCATCCTGGACAGCCTGGCAGCTGCCATCCAGATCAGCTGGTGGAACTGGGTGGCTCGGACGATCGTGAAGCCGGGAGGGTGGTCGGCGACAGCCTCCTCGGCTCGGATCTTCGAGCGGTAGTAGCCGAGCGGGATCACGTCGGATCCGACGATGCCTGGGTACACCACCGGGGCTTCGACGACAGCGAGGAGACGGCGGCTCCCGGCCGCGTCGACGGCCTCGTGGCGGCGCGGATCTGTGGCGCAATGGATGAGCGAATCGACGTTGTCGAACCCCGAATCGAGTCCTTGTCCGGTGGCCAGGTCGAGAACGTGGTCGGCGCCCTCGCGTCCGGCGGTCACCGGTTGATGACCGCGTTCGGCGACCAGCTTCGTCACGCGGCGCCCGAGGATGCCCCGGGCGCCGGTCACGAGAATCCTCACTCCACGATGGTCCGGCTCTGCTCCCGCATGTACTGACGGACGTACCACGGGCTGAATCCGGTTCCGGTGGTCCCCGAGCCCTTCCAGCCGCCGAAGCTCTGGATCCCTGGCCATGCTCCGGTGGTGGCCCCTGCCCGGCGGTTCGCGTAGGTGACACCCGCTTCGATCCGGTCGAAGAACGCATCGACCTCTTCCTGCGTCCCTGCGAAGATGCCGGCCGTCAACCCGTATTCGGTGTCGTTGGCGCGCTCGATCGCCTCGTCGAGGCTGTCCACGGGTCCGACCACCACGAATGGCATGAAGAGCTCGCGCGACCACACCCACGAATCCATGGGTGCCGTGACCACGGTGGGCTCCACGAAGTTGCCCTTGGACAGGTCTCCTTCGTCGAGCACCTTCCCGCCGAACAGCACCGTGCCTCCCGAATCCTCCACCTCGGTGACGGACTCCCTGAACCGGTCGACGGTGCGGTCGTCGATGACAGGACCCATGTACGTGGAGCGGTCGAGCGGGTTCCCTACGGTGAGTCCTCCGGCCTTCGACACGAGCTTGTCGACAAAGTCGTCGTATGCCTCACGTTCCACATAGACCCGTGACGTCGCAGAGCATTTCTGGCCCTGGAAACCGAACGCTCCCCGCAACACGCCATCGGCGGCCGCGTCGAGATCGGCGGTCTTCGTCACGATCGCCGGGTTCTTGCCGCCCATCTCGGCGATCACCGGTTTGGGCACCCGGGTGGAGAATCCGTGGAAGATGGACATGCCCACGTCGTATGAACCGGTGAAGGTGAACCCGTCGACATCGGGGTGCTTGGTCAGGGCGTCGCCGGCGAGCGATCCGGCGCCGGTGAGAACATGCACAGCTGCGGCGGGAATGCCCGCATCCATGAGAACGCGGTAAAGCTCGAGTCCGGCAAGCGCTCCCATGTTCGACGGCTTGAGCACGACTGTATTGCCGGTCGCCAGCGCGGCGATGGTGGGGCCGGCGGCAAGCGCGAAGGGGAAGTTGAACGGAGAGATGACGCCCCACACGCCGTGGGGGCGCATCACCGAGACGTTCTTCTCCTGGGGAGAGAGTTGGCCCAACGTCCGCACGTATCCGTCGTTGGCCTTCACCTGGCTGGAGTGATACCGGAAGAACTCCACG
This sequence comes from Acidimicrobiia bacterium, assembly GCA_029865445.1. GTDB lineage: Bacteria > Actinomycetota > Acidimicrobiia > Spongiisociales > ZC4RG35 > JAOUGY01. Next base: position 3,259 of record JAOUGY010000286.1, read on the forward strand.
GTCTCGGCCACGTCACCGAGCGCCTCGAGCCTCGATTTGCCGACCTCGTACGCAATGAGTGCCGACATCTCGAACTGGCGTTCCTCCAGGATATCGCCGGCCTTCTCGAGAAGGGCGATGCGGTCCTGCCATGGGGTTGCCGCCCACGTCGGCTGGAAGGCCTTCGCCGCCTTCACGGCGTCGTCCACGTCTCGAGGGGTCGCCTGCGAATAGCGACCGATGACGATGTCGGAATCGATCGGCGACCGTTCCTCGTACGTGTTCTCGGTGGTCCTGGCCTCACCGTCGACATAGAACGGATGGGTCTTGCCGAGCATGGCCTTGGCTGCCTCGATGCCGGCTTCGTATGCGGTGTGCAGCTCTTCGTTGTCGGCGGACATCGTGGAGTACGTGATCTTCATGGCCATCTGCTCTGACTCCTTTGCTCGTATCCTCAACACTAGATCTCCCACGATCGCCACGGCCCCGCCCCTTCGCGCAGCCAACCCCGGGTTGGCTGCGTGGAAATCCACTCCCTCAACCCTGGGTTGGCGGGTGGTGCGGGGTACGCTCGGGAAATGAGTCGGCGCGTGGCGTTTCGAACCTGTCCGTTGTGCGAGGCGACCTGTGGGGTGCGGATCGAGGTCGACGGGGACACGGTCACCCGAGTTCGGGGCGATCTCGACGATCCGATCTCCAAAGGCTTCATCTGCCCCAAAGGATCTGCCCTCGGCAAGCTCCACCACGACCCCGACCGCCTCCGGAAGCCGCTCGTCCGCCGGGACGGCCGGCACGTCGAGGTCTCCTGGGATGAAGCGTTCGCAACGGTGGAACGAGGCCTGACTTCGGTCACAACCATCCACGGACCCGAGGCGGTGGGGATCTACGTCGGCAACCCCAATGCTCACAACTTCCAAGCGAACCTGGCACTGCGGCCTCTCATCAAGTCGCTCCGCACGCGCCAGGTGTTCTCGGCGTCGACGGTCGACCAGATGCCGAAGCAAGTCGCCTGCGGGTATGTGTTCGGCCACCCCTTCATGATCCCGGTCCCGGACCTCGACCGCACCGATCACCTCCTGATCCTCGGCGCAAACCCGGTGGAGTCCAACGGGTCGCTTGCGAGCGCACCAGACTGGCCGGGAAAGCTCGCCGCCCTCACCGGCCGGGGCGGAAAACTCGTGGTCGTCGATCCTCGCCGAACGAGAACGGCGGCGCTCGCCCAGGAACACATTTGGATCAGACCCGGAACCGATGCCGTGCTGCTGGCAGCAATGGCACATGTGCTGTTCGACGAGGGACTGGTTTCCATCGGGCGCCTCGCCCCTGACGTTGAAGGCTTGCCTGAGTTGGAGGCTGCGCTGGCGGCATTCACGCCCGAGTGGGCGGAGGGTCCAACGGCGATCCCGGCCGAAACGATCCGTCGAATGGCGCGTGAACTCGCAGCAGCCGAGCGGGCCGTCGTCTACGGCCGCATCGGCACCCACACCACCGAGTTCGGTACGGTGGCGGCCTGGCTGACCGATGTCCTCAATCTGATCACCGGCAATCTGGATCGCCCCGGGGGAGCGATGTTTCCGGTGGCGCTGCACCAGCGCGCCCACCGAAAGGCCACCGGGTTCACGTCCGGTCGCTGGAGCAGCCGCGTCAAGGGCCTTCCCGAGTTCATC
>JAOUGY010000029.1 GCA_029865445.1 Acidimicrobiia bacterium
CACCACCGAACACGCCTATCACGGAACCACCTTCGCCACCTCGCAGATGTCGCCCGAAGAACTCGGAACCGGGCCACTCGAACGTTGGTCGGCCCGCCTGGGTGGGGCAGAGACCGTGGCCGCCGCTGGTTCCGGTGAACGCGTCGCCGGAGAGCTGGCGGCGGCGGTGGAGTCTCTCGAGTCGTCCGGGCACCGGCCAGGGATGGTGATCCTCGACTCGGTGTTCTCGAGTGAAGGTGTGTTCGATCCGAGTCCGGCCTACCTCGCGGCGGTGGCCTCCGAGGCACGCCGGCATGGAGCCCTGTTCGTGGCCGACGAAGTGCAGGCAGGTTTCGGTCGGGTCGGATCACGGTTCTGGGGCTTCAACAAGGCCGGTATCAGGCCCGACATCGTCACTATGGGAAAACCCATGGGAAACGGACACCCGATGGGGGCGGTCGTCACGACCGCCGCGATCGCATCAGAGTTCGCCTCGAAGTGGCACTTCTTCTCGACGTTTGCAGGGTCGCCGGTGGCCGCGGCCGCCGGATCCGCGGTCCTCGACGTACTGGAGACCGAAAGGCTCCCCGAGCGAGGCGACGAAGTGGGTGGTCACCTTCGGAGTCGGATAGCGGAACTCGGCGACAGTCGGGTGGTGGCAGTGCGAGGTGCCGGTCTCTTCACAGGCGTGCAGATGACTGACGCCGCCGTGGCGTCGGAGGTTGTGGAAAGGCTCCGCCGCGCAAGCGTCCTGATCGGTCGAACAGGCAAGGCAGGAGACGTCCTCAAGATCCGGCCCCCGATGGTGTTCAGCCGACACCACGCCGATCTCGTGGTCGAGAAGCTCGCCGAAACCCTCGCGAGTCTATGACTTGGCTCCGAGGTGGGGAGCCGCCGACATGCCGACGCTGCCGTCCCGACCGGCGGCAGCCACGTAGTCGGTACCGCCGCGTGTAGCCCGAAGGTCGGCATTGGCGTCACCACCGATGACTCCGATCTCCTGGAGCGTCGAACGACGGGCGGCGGCATCGAGGCCTGGTTCCGTCACGATCACCAAGAGTTCCATGGCGTCTGCGATCAGCCCGCCGTCGACCACAGCCGGGTCTCCGATCACCACCAGTTCGACCACGTTGCCCGACTCGGCATCCGCCCGCCCACGCAGGCCGAAGTCGGGAGTCCACTCGTGACCGAACACCAGATCACCGGAGTCGTCGGGTCTGGTTTCGAAGTCGCCTACGCCCAGCAACGAGAATCCGCGTTCATCCGCTGCCTCGTTCCACCGATCGTGGGCCATCGTCACGTCGAAGTCGAAGGTGTTGCGGGGCACATCGAGGTCCTGGAAGAAGAAGAAGAGCCCGACCGCCACGATCGCCACGCCCAAGGCCACCGCGGCGGGTGAGCCGGTACCGGGGCGGCGGCTGATGAGGCCGCGGCGCGGCAGGATGCCACCTCCGGTGACCACCGGAGCCCTGACGGTACGATCACGGTCCATGTCCTTGTCTATCGGCGAGTTTCTCCACGCCCTGCACGGAATCGTCCCGGCGCATGCCGCCGCCGACTGGGATCCCGGCGGGCTCCAGATAGGAGATCCGGATTCGACAGTCTCCCGGGTCGCGGTGTGCCACGAGATCACCGAGAAGGTCGTCGCCGGGGTCGAGTCGGATCGTGTCGACGTCGTTGTCACGTACCATCCACTGTTGTTCCGCCCCCAGAACCGGCTGACCGCCGGGAAGTCGCCGGCCGGGCGGGCGTTTCGACTCATCCGCGCCGGTTGTGCCGTCGTCGTCGCCCACACGGCTTTCGACGTGATGACCGGCGGAACCGCAGATGCCCTGGCGTCCGCCCTCGGGTTGAGCAACGTCCGGCCTTTCGCTGATGTCCATCCCCCTGGGTCCTCTCGCATCCGGGTCGCGGTCCCCGACGACCGGGCCGAGGCGGTCCTGGCGGCGATGACGGCGGCCGGTGCCGGCGAGGTCGTACGACCAATGGCGTGCCGGCCCGAGGAAGGAACCGTCGAGGTGGCGACCGAGCGGAACCGCGTCGATGCGGTCCTTGCGGCACTGGCCGGGACGATTCGAACACCGACGTTCGAGGTGGTCGACACGACCTCGACATTGGGTCACATCGGCCGGATCGGTACGCCGCTGGAGGATGACCTCGACAGCCTGGCTGCCGCCGTGGAGGAGCGGCTCGGCGCGGCCCGGGTTGCGGGTGACCGGGATTCGCGGATCGGCCGAGTAGCGGTCGTGCCCGGTTCCGGTGGCTCGTTCATCGGCCAGGCCGTGGCGAGCGGGGCCGACGCCATCGTGACAGGTGACCTCTCCCATCACACGATCGTCGAAGCAAGAGATCGCGGGCTCGCGGTGATAGACGCCGGACACGCACCCACCGAGCGCCCCGGAATGGTCGCGCTCGTGGCGGCGGTGACCGCGGCGGGCCCCGGGACGGAGGTCGTCGATCTCACCGGCCTGGACCCGACCCCATGGCGGTAGGCTGACACGACACATGGAGATGCCAGCACTCTCGGACCTGCTCGACCTGCAAGACGTCGACCTCGAAATCGACCGCCTGATCGACCGGCGCCAAGGGATGCCCGAACTCGAACAGTATCGGGAAGCCAACGCGGCTCGGATCCAGGCGGAAGCCGACCGGGACGCCGTCGCCGCCGAGCTCCGAAGCATCGAACTCGACCTCGACAAGGCCGAAGGCGAACTGGAGATCCTCGAAACACGCCTCAACGAGTCCGAGACCCGCCTGTTTGCCGGCGGCATGAGCGCCAAGGAGACCGAGCACAAACGGCTCGAGGTGAGGTCGCTGGAAGGTCAGAAGGAGGCATCGGAAGAACGGGTGCTCGCGCTGCTCGACCAGCGGGATGTCCTTGCCGAGAAGATGTCGGCAAGCCAGCAAATGGTCGCTTCCAAACGCGCTCGGGAAACCGGGCTCGAAGAGGTCATCAAGTCGGCGTGGCGCGACATCGACCGGGACATCGGGCGCAAGGAGGGACGGAAGGCCGAGATCGTCCCCACGATTCCGCCCGACCTGCTGGACCTGTACGAACAGCTTCGCAAGACCAAACAAGGTGTCGCCATCGGCCGCCTGGAACACGGCAACTGTGGCGGATGTCACCTGGCGTTGTCGGCCGCCGAACAGAAGGATGCGGCGGAAACCGATCCGGCACGGTGCGTTCACTGCCGTCGGATCCTCGTGTTCTGATCTTGGTCGCCTGGCATCTCGCGGGCGTCATCTTCCTGTTCCGGTGGATCTTCCGTGATCCAATGGTCGATCTGCGATACCTCGCAGCGGGCGCCCTTCTCCCCGACGTCATCGACCTGCCGCTCGGATCGATGACGGTGTCGACCGGCCAGGCCTGGTTCCACACCCTCGTCGTGCCCTCGCTTGCCATCGTCCTCGTCCTCGTTCTCACCGGGCGCAGGGGACCCGCCCGCAAGGCGTGGATGGCGGTGGGGGTGGGGATGATGTTCCACCTCCTGCTCGACGGGATGTGGGCGACCCGAGAAGTCTTCTTCTGGCCATTGTTCGGATGGGACTTCCCCGCGGGGCCGGACGGATCCTGGGCGGCGATGTGGGATCGCGCCCTGGCCGATCCGTGGCGCTGGGTCCGCGAAGCAGCGGGGATCGGCTACCTCGTATGGCTGTGGATCGCTTACGAACTCGCCGACCCTTCCCGGCGAAGGCATCTCCTCGCCACCGGAAGACTCGACGCCTCTTCAGGCCCGGTGAGTGAGTAGCGTTCTGTGGTCATGTCTGCTCTCGGTCGTCTCGGCCTCGTCCTCGTTCTCCTCGTTACCGTGTCGTGCACCGACGCACCGGCGGAGGTGCCCATCACCGCGGTGCCGCCGGCGCCCGGAGCGCCCGAAGCGTCGACCGCGGTGGACCGGCTGCTTGCCGCCGTCACCGCCGGTGACTACGCGACCGCGTCGGACCTCACCGTCGACAGTCAGATGGTTGCGATCGCCGTTACCGAGAACGCTTCCGTGGAGGCCCTCCATGGAGTGCTGGCCACAGGTGGACGTGACATCGGAGCGAACTACTGGGAGAGTTTCGCCGCCACGATCGAAGAGTTCATGGGGGCGTCTACTTTCACCGTCGGCAACACCGAAGCCGTTTCGATCGAAGGAGTCGACTTCGCCCTCGTCGACGTCAACGCATCGGCGGACCTCGTCGGTCGTCGATTCGTGGCCCAACGCCTCGACGACGGATGGAAGATCGACGTGGTAGCCACCTTCGCCCCGGCCATGGCCCAGCGGCTGGGGCGCACCGCCGACTCCCTCCGAGCCGATCCGACGGCCGAGGACATCCTCGCTGCCATCATCGACCAGCGCCACAGCCTCGAAGTTGCTCTCCGCGACGCCGCCCTCGAGGTCGACACGATCCAGCTGATCCGGACCGCCATCGTCTCCCTCGGCGGATGACCAGCCCCCTACTCGACTGGATCTGGAGGCTCCAGGCCATCGCCCAATCGGGCCTCACCTACGCACCTGGCGAGTACGACCGCCAGCGATACGAACAGATCCGGGCACTCGCCGCCGAGATGGCGACCCACCCCGGCGGCGATGTCGAATCCGTCCGATCGGTTTTCTCGTCGATGACCGGCTATGCCACCCCGTTGATCATCTGCCGGGCCGCGGTGTTCGATGGCGAAGACCGCATACTCATGGTTCGAGAAACCGCCGACGGCCGGTGGACCCTACCGGGGGGCTGGATCGATGTGGGTGACTCACCTTCTGGAGCGACGGAGCGGGAGGTGTTGGAAGAGACCGGGTACCGGGTCTCGGTGTCGAAGCTGGCCGCGGTGTTCGACAAACGAAAGCATGCGCATCCTCCCGCACCCCACCACGCCTACCTGATGTTCTTCATCGCCCACCTGCAAGGTGGAAGCCCGGCGACGAGCATCGAAACCTCCGAAATCGGATGGTTCGGGGCCGATGAACTTCCTGAGTTGTCGACGGGGCGGGCCACCCGCCCCCAGATCATGCGCATGTGGGACCACCATCGCGATCCGGCCCTCGCCACCGATTTCGACTGAATCGAGGTCCGCTACCGACCGGCCCGACCTATGGTGTCGCCATGACTCAACGCCCAGCAACCCTCGGCCGGCTCCTCGAATCGGGCTGGACCGACCGGACCGTCAAAGAGGAGCTGCGGGCCAATCTGGTGGCCCGAATGCGGTCGAACGAGGACCTGTTTCCCGGGATCGTCGGATACGACGAGACGGTGATCCCGGCGTTGGAGAGGGCCATCCTCGCCGGCCATGACATCATCCTGCTGGGGGAGCGGGGCCAGGGCAAGACGCGGCTCATCCGCCGCCTCATCGAACTCCTCGACGACGAGATACCGGTGATCGACGGCTCCGAGGTGAACGACTCGCCGCTGTCCCCGATCTCTGCATTCGGGCGAGCGCGGGTGGCCGAACTCGGCGACGACACACCCATCCGCTGGATCGGTCGAGATGAACGCTTCGGCGAGAAGCTGGCGACACCGGACACGGCCGTGGCAGACCTCATCGGCGATGTCGACCCGATACGGGTCGCCGAAGGCCGGTATCTGTCCGACGAATTGGTGATCCACTACGGACTCGTTCCGCGCACCCACCGGGGCATCTTCTCGATCAACGAGCTCCCGGACCTTCCCCCGAGGATTCAGGTGTCGCTCCTCAACGTGCTCGAGGAGAGAGATGTCCAAGTGCGCGGGTTTCGAATCCGCCTGCCGGTAGACCTTCTTCTCGTGGCCACGGCCAACCCCGAGGACTACACCAACCGGGGCCGGATCATCACACCTCTGAAAGACCGGTTCGGGTCCGAGATCCGCACCCACTATCCAGACGACCGTTCCCACGAGATCGACATCATGCGACAGGAGGCGGCCGCCCCCGTCGCCGAGGTTCCGGTGTCGGTGCCGCAGTTCCTCGAAGACGTGGTGGCCGAGTTCAGCCAGCAGGTGAGGTCGTCGGGTCAGGTCAACCAGCGGTCGGGAGTCTCTGTGAGGCTGTCCATCGCCAACTTGGAGACGCTGATCGCATCCGCGGTCCGCAGGGCCGTGAGAACGGGGGAATCCGAGGCCGTGCCTCGCATCTCGGATCTGCCGTCGCTGATCCAGTCGACGCTGGGGAGAGTCGAGTTCGAAGGTTTCGAAGAAGGCAGAGAAGAGGAGATTCTCCGTCGCATTCTCGGGCAGGCGGTCCTGGAGGTGTTCAGGGAATACCTCATGGGATTCGATTTCACGGCACTGCTGGACCACTTCGACGGTGGCGCCGAAGTGGTGTCAGGCGATCTCGTATCCGCAGCTGCTCTGCTCGCCCAGGCCGACGGCATCGACCTGGCACCAATCCTGCTCCGATTGGGTCTGAGGGGCGAGGCTCCGGGAGATGCCGCCACCGCCCTCGAGTTCGCTCTCGAAGGACTGCATCTGACACGCCGTCTCAACAAGACGGGGGCTCGATACGGCGGGTAGCGTCCCCCGCTATGAAACCCGTCACGCTGCGGGACCGGTTCCGATACCGCTTCGATCGAATGCTCGCCCGCGGAAGCTCCACGGCCATCTGGTGGGTCGCGGGACTGGCGGTGGTGCTTTCGTTGCTGGGCGGACTCACCTTCTGGATCCTCGGCGTCGACTTCGAAGGTCGGAGTGGACCCCTCGAGTCCTTTTGGCGGTCTTTGCTGATCGCGCTCGGACAGGGTGGCGTGGTCACGACCAGCCTCGCCGCGCGGCTGTCGACCCTGGTGTTCGTGATCGCAGCGATCTTTCTGACCGGTGGCCTGGTGGGTGCGCTGGTGGCCGCCGTCAATCAGCGACTCGATGCCCTGCGCCGAGGCCGAAGCCGGGTTCTGGAACAAGGTCATACGGTTGTGGTCGGGTGGTCGGCCCGGCTGATGCCTGTCCTCGACGAACTGCTCGCCGAAACACCGGGCGGCCGATCGGTGGTGGCGGTGGTGCTCGCCGATCGGGACAAGACCCAGATGGAAGATGATTTCCGGGCGCGGCACGATGGCCGGTCCCGCTCGCGGGTGGTGTTCCGGAGCGGGAAACCGTCAGCTCAATCCGATCTCGAGATGGTTGCAGTCGACAAGGCGCGGTCGATCATCGTGCTGTCCGAAGGCTCATTCGTGGACGCAACTGCGGTCCGCCACGCCCTATCTGCGGATGCCTTGGGGCCCGAAGACGCCCACGTGGTCGTCGAGCTGTCCAACCCCCGCGTCGCCAGGTCGCTGCGAGCGTCGGCACGAGTGGTGACGCTCACCGTCGGCGACGTGGTTGCCGACATGTGTGCGCAAGCGATTCGTACGCGAGGCATGGCCGAGATCTTCGAAGAGTTGCTCGGTTTCGCCGGCGATGAGTTCTACGTGGTTGATCCGGCTTCGACCGTCGGCCGGCCTTTCGTCGAGTGTGTGCTGGCGGTCCCGGGCATGGTGGTTGCCGGCATCGTCGACGCCACGGGTTCGGCGGTCCTGGCCCCCGCGTTCGACCGGACGGTGTCGGCGTCGGATCGGCTGGTCGTGATCGCTCCGGATACCCCTCGCATCCAGTCGATACAGGAGGGTTGGTCCTCCGGTTCGCCATTGCCGGCCAGCGCGTCGCCGTCCGGGGTGCGGGCGGTGATCATCGGATGGAACGATGCGGGTCGGGGCGTTCTCCAGCGCCTGTCGGACTTCCTGCCGGCCGGCTCGAGGGTCGAGGTCATGGCGGATTCGACCCTCGTCGACGGTGGTCTGCCGGAATGGAGCTGGCCGCTCGAAGGCGGGTTCACCCACACCAAGCACGACCCGGTCCAGATCCTCGCCAAAATCCAGGACATCGAAGCGAGCGTCGTGGCGGTGCTCGGGTACTCGGACGGCATGACCGAAGACGAGGCGGATGCGCTCACGCTACTGACGCTGCTGACGATGCATCGAGCCCGGGAGAACGGGAGCCTGGACGGCGTACGGGTGGTCGCCCACCTCTTCGACAGCGACCTCTCGGGGCTCGCCCAGGACTCAACCGGTCTCACCGATTTCGTCGTCACCGATGCCCTCGCCTCCCGGATGCTCGTGCAGATATCCAGGCATCAGGAGCTGGGGTCGGTGTTCGCCGACCTGTTCGATGCCACCGGACCGGTGGTCGACGTCGTACCGATATCCGGCGAAGCGCGCGAGTATGGGGTGGTGGCCGCCCAGGCCGTCGCTGCCGGGTTGATTCCGATTGGCGTCGTCAACGACGAGACCGTCACCGTGAACCCGACCCATGATCTCCGGGTTCGCGCAGGCGACTCGCTGGTGGCGATCAGTAGGAAGTGAAGTCCGGCGTCCGGTGATGAGCCGATGGAGGCGTGGCCGATGAGCCGATCGAGATACAGCCGGTGGGACGGGAGTCAGGATCCGTTCGGCGCCGACCTGCCCGTGGATGACCTCGCCGACCAGCTCGCGGAAGACGTTCTGGACGGTTGGGGAATCGACGCCGGTTTGCGGCGCCTTCTGGAACAGGGAATGGAAGGCCGTTTCGACGGGCTCAGGGCTTTGCGGGAGCGGCTCGATCGCATGCGACAGGACCGGACGGCGGGCCGTCCCGACCCCTTCGCAGACATCCGGCCGGCGCTCGAAGAAGTGGAAGGCCTCGAAAGGGAAGCACTCGCTGCAGACCCGTCCGAGGAAGCCCGCTTCGCGGAGCTGGACCTGGACACTCTGCCGGACAACACGGCAGCACGGATCCGTGAGTTGCGCGACCACGAGTGGAGGTCGTCGGAAGCCAGGGAGCGGTTCGAGAAGATTCTGGACGACCTGCGCCGACAGATGCTCGATGCGTCGTTCCGCAACATCGCCGACGGCATGCAAGAGATGTCCGGTGACGACATGGCAGCGGTGAAGGACATGCTGTCGGACCTCAACAATCTCATGGAGCAGCGTCGTCAGGGAATGGGACCCTCACAAGAGCAGTTCGAGGAGTTCATGAACCGCCATGGTGAGTTCTTCCCCGAGAACCCGCGCACCTTCGACGAGCTGCTGGAGACGCTCGCCCGGCGGTCGATGGCGATGTCTCGGTACATGGCGTCCCTCGATGCCGACCAGCGACGTGAACTCAACCGGCTGATGGATGACCTCATGTCCGACATGGATCTGGCGTTCCAGATGGATCAGTTGGGAGAGAACCTCCGAGCGCTCGCCCCATCGTTGCCGTGGGACGACGGAATGGCGATGGGAGGCGAGCCCGTGGGTCTGGCCGAGGGGCTCGATGCCGTAGACCAGGCGAGCCGCCTCGACGAGCTGGAGCGCGCCCTGGGCCAGGACTACGCCGGGGCGTCCCTCGAGGACATCGACGAGGACGATCTGAGGGCGGCGTTGGGCGAGGACGCCGTCCGGGACGTCCGGCGGCTGAGGCAGATCGAAAAGATGCTCGAAGACGCCGGGGTGATCGCACGAACCGGGGGGCGACTCGAGTTGACACCGCGGGGCGTTCGCAAACTCGGCGAGCGGGCGCTCACAAGGGTGTTCGATCGCCTGAAGCTGGGGCAACCGGGATCGCACGAGACGGCAGCTGCAGGAGGGATCGACGAACCCACAGGGCAGTCGCGACCATGGAGGTTCGGTGACCCGTTCCGGCTCGACCTCCGCAAGACGATCCACAACGCCGTGCTCCGATCCGGGCCTTCCACCGGCGGGGTGCGCCTCCATCCCGACGACTTCGAGGTCGAGGAGGCCGAGCACCGGACCTCCACCGCCACGGTGCTCCTCCTGGACATGTCCCGTTCGATGCCGTTGCGTGGCCATTGGGTCGGTGCCAAGCGGATGGCATTGGCGTTGCACACGCTCATCACGACGACGTACCCGGAGGATTCGATCGAGATCGTGGGGTTCAGTGATTATGCCCGCAGGATGACACCGGCCGACCTGGCGGAGGTCGACTGGGAGCCGGTGTATGGAACCAACATGGAACACGCCTTCAACCTCGCGGGACGCATCCTCTCGAAGCACCGCGACGCCGCAAGACAGGTGCTGCTCGTCACGGATGGGGAACCAACCGCTCACCTCGAAGGCGAGTACGTGTACTTCAATTGGCCACCCGTGCGCGAGACGCTCGACAAGACATACAAAGAGGCGATGCGGCTCGCAAAGTCGGGGGTGACGATGAACATCTTCATGCTCGAAGACACCCCCGGGCTCGTCGGTTTCATCGATCGCCTCGCCCAGATCGTAGGTGGGCGCGTGTTCACCAACCCGGGTGATGACCTCGGTGATCTGGTCGTCGCCGACTACGTCACCCGACGCTAGGGCCGAACTCGCGAGACGGTTGTCCCCCGGATAGGGGGGAAGGTTCCTGCCGGCCGGAGGCCGGGAGGTAGGGGGCTTCTCAACGCGGGAGTCGGGTTTCCTGGGTGGCAGATCTCTTGGGATGGCGCCGTTGCGAGGTTTTGAGTGCTGGCGGGTTTCGGTTGTTCATCTCGCATGGTGGTTCCGCGTTGAGCATTCCCCCTACCTCCCAACTCCCTTCGGTCGCTGGCAGGGACCTTCCCCCACTACGTGGGGGACAACGTCTGCGTATCGCGTCGGCTGTAGGCGAATCGCCACAGGAGGCCGACGGCGATGACGGCCACGCCGGTGAGCCAGACCCCGAGCGGCACGAAGAAGCTGAGGAACAGACAAGACGCCAATCCGGCCCAGGCCATCCACCGCGGGAACCGGCGAGCCTCGGGGGGAAGGCGGAGCGCAGCGAGGTTCGTCACGGCGTAATACAGGAGCACGGCGAAGGCCGAAAAGCTCCACGTCATCCTCACGTCGTCCACGAGGGCTCCGAAGAGTACGAACGCCCCGGTGACGATCACGGCCGCGGTCGGCGACCCGCGGTGATCAACCACCGCCAGCGTCCGTGGCATGTCGCCCCGGCGGCCCATCGCCAGCCACACCCGCGACAGCCCCAACACCAGGTTCAACAAGACACCCAGCATCGCCAGCACGGCACCGATCTCCACGAGCCGCGCCCACGGATCCCCGAGCAGGTTCGCCAGAGGCGCACCGTCGTCCAAGACCTCCCAGACGCCACCCGAGGCGTACCAGCCGACCGCGGCGACCGATGTGTACAGCAGAGCCGACACCGCCAACGTCGTGATCACGGCGCGAGGGATGGTGCGCTGTGGATCGCGTACCTCCTCGCCGAGCGTGGCGATGCGCCCATATCCGGTGTAGGCAACAAAGAGGAAGGCGATCGCCGCCGGGAGCGTGGACACTGGCGCCGGCTGACCCAGACGAATGCCCGCCGGCGGGCTCTCCGAGAGTCCAACGATCAGAAACACCACGAGAGCGGACACCGTGAAGCCCACCAACAAGGCGTTGGCGGCGGCCGTGCGTTTGATCCCCGCAACAACCAGGGCGGTGATCGCGGCCACCGCTCCCACGGCCAGCCAGCGTCGGGCGTCCGTACCGAGTCCGACGAGGGCTGCTGCGTATCCGGCCAGGCCCACGGCGGCCGTTGCAGCCGATGCCGTCTTCGCCACGAGAAACAACCATCCTGCGGCGAACCCGGTCCACGGTCCGAGGAACCGGTATCCGTACTCGTAGGTGCCGCCGGCGACCGGGTGTGCCGCGGCCAGCTGCGCCGATGACAATCCGTTGAACGTCGCCACCACCCCAGCGACCGGCGCCGCCACCAGCACCCAGCGTCCGGCGAACCCGGCCGCGACGGCAATCGACACGAAGACCCCGGTGCCGAGAATCGACCCGAGGCCGGTGACCACGGCACCGGAGAGGCCGAGGTCGCGACGGAGTCCGGTCACCATACGGGCCACGGCACCGCGGGTCGATCGTCCGGCGGCTCCGGGTGGGTTCGGGCTGCGAGGAGGGTACGCGTGCGCGACACGAGCGCTCCGGCTTCGGCCGGTGACAGCAGCGACGCCACCCTGTCGCACAGCGACGCGTCCAGCGCGGCGTCCAGTCGGTGGGTTGCCTCCAGCAACTCGCCGGGGATGGGCTGGCCGGCGAAACCCCAGAGGACGGTCCGGAGCTTCGGTTCGGCGTGGAAGGTGAGCCCGTTGTCGATTGCCCACAGCTTGTCGGACCCCACCTCGCGGAGCATGTGGCCGATCTTGCGGTCGGCGTTGTTCGTGACGATGTCGAACACTGCAAATGGCCACAGAACCGGGTCGAGCACCCCCGTGAACAACGGACGGGGATCGAACTCGACGTCCTCTTCGAGGAAGCGTTGCGCCGAGCCCGGTCCGAAGGGGCCGGTGGCCATCACGGTCTCAGGAACCAGGTCGAGGCCCATGGCGTCACTGATCTCGAACGAGAGCACCTCTCGGGCCGCGAGGGTCTTCCACGGGAAGTCCCACAACGGCTGTTCACCTCGAACGGGTTTGTAGACCCAGAGTCCCCCAGCCGCGTCCCTGGCGAGAAGGGTCGTGTTGGAGGCGTATGGCATTCGCCCCAGCACCTCGTCGAGGCGCAGCGTGGAGTTCATCCTCTTCGCGGCGTCAGTTGCGGGCAGGGCACTCGTGGTTCTCCGGATCCATCGGGAGACGGCACCAGGGACACATCGGCCGTCCGGCCGCCACTACCTTCAACGCCACGGTCGCCATGGCCTTGAACTGTTCGGGAGCGATGACGAAGGCAACGGCTTCGTCTTCTTCGATCGATTCGATCGTCACCGTCAGCAGCTCCGACGGCGCCATCGCCAGGGTGATGGTCCCCACCCGGAATCGTTCTCCGCCTTCCCCCGGGTCGTCGATGCCGAGACCCTGGTCGATCAGCCGGTCGACCGCCTCGTCGTCGGAGGAGATCTCGTGATCGACGAGGATTTCGAGACCCTGAGATGCGAGGGCGGCCACCTGACCCTTTTCGGCGGCGAGGGTGTGGATGTCGCCCCCGGCCCGGACCTGGAGATAGAACCTGCGCTGCCCGGGCGGTCCCACCGCACCCGCCGCAAAGTGTTCCGCCGGACCGAGGTCGTCTAGTTCCATTTCTCGGGATCTCCGTTCGTGTTCACGGCGACGACGCGTGGGTGGCCCTGGTCGGGCAGGTCGATCACCGAAACCGATGCCGGCGCCGCGCCGATGCGTTGAAACAGGTCGAGTGGCTGTCCCAGGAAGTGCGACAACACTGCCTTGATGATGTCGGCGTGGGTGACGAGGGCGATCGTCTTGTTGCGGTGGGCAGTACCGAGGCGTTCGACGGTTGCCACGGCCCTGCGCTGGGCATCGGCGAGTGACTCACCGTTCGGGAAGATCATTCGCGAGGGCGTCTGCTGCACGGTCCGCCACGCCTTCAGCTTCACGAGTGACGCCAACGTTCGACCGGACCATGCCCCGTAGTCGACCTCGAGCAGACCGACCTCGGCGATGGGGTCGAGGCGGTGGGGCCGGCCCAGTTCGATTGCCGTCTCCCACGTCCGTTCGATGGGCGAGGAATACACGGCCGCCAAGCGGACTCCGTTCAGCCGGTCTGCCGTGGCCCGAGCGAGGACGAGACCCTTGTCGTCGAGGGACACCCCAGGCAGGCGGCCGGTCAGCTTCTTTCCTGTCTCAGGGGTGGGAGCGTGTCTGACGAGCAGGACCCGGGTCATGGCCCGGAGGGTACCGGCAAGTCGCTCGAATACGGAATGGTCGTGTTCAGACGATCCGGAGTGGCCCGGCCGGATTGGTGAGGTTCCGATCATTGTTTCTGACACTGTTCACGAGTGGACTCACCTCGTGTTGCATCACCAGGTCGGGCGGGATGGCCTGGATGAGGTTTTCGATTTCGGAGGGGTCGGTGATCGACCGATCCAGCCACGGGTCCCAGACATCGGGGGAGAGGGCGATGGGCATGCGCTCGTGGATGTCGGAGATCACTCCCCGGGCCTCGCCGGTGACGATGGCACACGTTCTGATCCACTCCTCCGTCTCGGGGTTCTTCCAGCTCGAATACACGCCTGCAAATCCCATGGGAAACCCATCGGCTCGGTAGACCCAGTGGGGGGCCCGACCCCGTTCCTTGGGTTCCCACTCGTAGAAGCCGTCGGCGGGGATGATGCAGCGTTTTCGAACCGCCGAGTCGCGGAACATGGGCTTGGTGAGCAGGGTTTCGGCCCGGGCGTTGATCTGGATGGCCTTCGAGTCTTTGGCCCAGTGTGGGATGAGCCCCCACCGCATGACGCCTAGAAGCCGTTCGTCGTCCCAGCTGGCCACGGTGTACACGGGATCGGTGGGTGCGACGTTGTAGGAGCGGCTGAGTTCGTCACCGACGATGCGATCAACGCCGAAATACTCGGCGTAGTCGGCTGCATCGCCTCCCAACACATACCGCCCGCACATGGGCCCACACTACCCGTACCCAAGAGGTGACTAGTCACCCCGTGACGAATCGTGGTGGGTATTGGAACGTATCAGCCGTGCCGTACCGTGCTCTGTGTAGTTGAGAAAGCGATGCTCGTGCGCAGAACCCCCCTTGTGATGTCGGCCCTCCTCGTGGCCATGGGCCTGGCCCTTCCGGCCTCGGCGGCCGCGGTGTGCGGCGCCCCGGTGGTGCAGCAGGCCGAGCGGGCACAGGGCGGATGGCACGGGCTCGACGGCGCTCTGGTTGCGGCTTCGCCGTCTCCAGGCGGGGTTTCGTGGCAGGCCCGGGACGGTGTCGAGATCACCGAGGTCCGGTCCGAAACGGGCGTGGTCGAGTCGGAGGGGGCGATGATCTCTGCGGCGGTCGTTGTGCCGGGGGCACCGTCGGGCTCGATCCCGGTCTCGGCCGAAGGTGATCTCATCGTGTCGTTCAAGGGTCTCGTGGCGTGCGAACTCGTCGTACATGAGGACCCGGCGTCTGCGTTCATCACCGGGCCGGTGGTCGCGGACGTCCACATCGACGTCGTCGAGGTGCCAGAGGTTGTGGCCCTTCCCGCGGCCCAGCGCCCGGAACCGACGCCCCGCCCGTCAACTCCGGCGCCTCGCCGCATCATCTTCACGGCCAACTACCCCATCTGACCCACCCCGCTCAGCCAACCCTGGGTTGAGGAGAGAGTCGGGGGCCCGCGGGCCCCCGACGAGTGCGAGTCCGCCTGTAAGCCGGATTCTGTGCCCTTGCGGGCGGTGACCATCCATCTGGGGCCTGCGTCACCGCAGGCCTCGGTGCGGCCTACCCGGGACTTGGTCGGCGGGCCACCGGCGTCCCTGTCTGGCCTTGCTCCGGGTGGGGTTTGCCGAGCCGCCCGGTCACCCGGGACGCTGGTGAGCTCTTACCTCACCGTTTCACCCTTGCCTGTGTGCCGAGGCACCATCGGCGGTTTGCTCTCTGTTGCACTTTCCGTCGGATCGCTCCGCCTGGCCGTTAGCCAGCACCCTGCCCTTCGGAGTCCGGACTTTCCTCGACGCCACGGGGGCGCCGCGGTCACCCGGCGGGCTCGCAATACCAAGGATACCGCCGTCGGCGGGAGGGGGCGGGTGGTAGATCAGCTCTCGTCTTCGAGAAGTTGCATCAGCTCGCGGTCGAGATCGTCCATGTCGATTTGCATCGGGTCGGCCGTCTTCCAGACCCAAAACGCGCCGATGAGAACGGTCACGACGCCGGCGATGACACCCCACGAGATGTCGAAGAACGAAACGCCGGCGGTCACACCTATCCAAGCACTCGCCACAACGACGATTCGCTTGGCGATCTTCCGCCCGCGCGTGCCGAGGGAGGGCAGGTCCGGCCGGCTCGGCTGGACACCGCGACCGTTCCGCTGCAGGACCCCCATCACCAAAAAAACCACCACCACCGCAACCAGCAAAGGAATCACAGGCCCCAAGTTGGCAGGTTCGCGGCGTTATGTGAAGTCTCACGCCTTTGATTGGGTCCGCCGACCCCCCAGGACACCGCCCACTCCTCCCACGAGCATGCCGATCACCGCGAGGAGGAGGATCTGGCCGGCATTCGCCTCGCCGCCGCCGCCCTGGGCGACGAACACGACGAGCGCCACCAGCGCCAGCCCGGTGACAGCGCCATGAAATCGGTGCGCCACCAGCGCCATACGTCCGGCGAGGTAGCCGGCCACGAGGAACCCCGTGATGATCCCCGGGATCAGTCCGGCTCTCGCTCCGCCCTCCGCCCCGATGAGCTGGAACACGAGTGCCGCGCTCAGGGATACGACGGTGGCGGTGAGTGCTCCGGCGCCCAATCCCAGGAGCACCGCCGGGATGCGCAATGTGGCTAGCAAGCGAACTCTCCTATGTGCCCGCGAGGATCCTAGACCTCGTGTGTTGTGCCCTGAGGACGCATCCATGAAGCAGGGCGACGCGATGCAGAAGTACCTCGCCGAGCTCATCGGCACATTCATCCTGGTGTCTTTGGAACCATGACCATCGTCGCGGTGATCAGCACGGAAGGGCCATTGCTGGCCGCGGTTCCCTGGGGCCGCGGCGGACGTTCCGGCCGCCGTGGCTCTGGTGCTTGGAAGGAGCGTCGAGGGCTGAGACGCGATCGGCCTCCTACACTCCCCGCCATGCAGTGGTCAGATGTGCTCGGCAAACTCACGGCGGGAGCCGACCTCGACCGGGCCGAGGCGCGCCAAGCGATGGCCGAGATCATGTCCGGATCGGCCACCCCCGCTCAGATCGCTGCGTTCATCGTCGCTCTGAGAATCAAGGGTGAGAGCGTCGACGAAATGACCGGTCTCGTCGAGGCGATGCGAGATGCGGCGGTCACGGTCGACGTGGGGGTGGACGTCATCGACGTTGTGGGAACGGGCGGCGACCGGTTGGGGACGTTCAACATTTCCACCACCGCCGCGCTGATCTCGGCGGCGGCGGGTGCGGTTGTGGCCAAACACGGCAATCGGTCCATTTCGTCCCAATGTGGCTCGGCCGACGTTCTCGAAGGCTTGGGGATGAACATCGAGATGGAGCCCGCAGCCATGGTCTCGCTCATTCGCGAAACCGGGTTCGGGTTTTTCTTTGCCCCTCGGTACCACCCGGCGATGCGCCACGCCGGGCCGGTTCGGAAAGACCTGGGTATCCCGACTGTGTTCAATTTCCTCGGTCCTCTGGCCAACCCGGCCAACGCTCGCCGGCAGTCGGTCGGGGTCTCTGACGCCCGGATGGCGGAACGGATGATCGGCGTGCTCGCCCATCTCGGTTCCGAATACGCCTTCGTGGTCCATGGCGAGGACGGACTCGACGAGGTCACGACGACGGGCCCCACCTACATCTACCGCCTCAAGGATGGCGAAATCACCCACGCCGAGTTCACCCCGGAGGACTTCGGAGTCCAGCGGGCGTCGCTCGACGACCTGAAGGGCGGTGGCGTCGAAACGAACGTGGCGATCACCAGGGCGATCCTCGCCGGTGAGCCCGGTCCGAAGCGAGATGCTGCGGTTGTCAACGCGGCCCCGGCGATGGTGGCGGCGGGACTGGCGCGCGGTTTTGTGGAGGCCGTCGATCGAGCGTACGAGGTGATCGACTCCGGACGGGTCTCCGAACTGCTGGAGTCGGTTGTCCAGCGCTCCCGAGAGCTGGGAGCCGGCTGAGTGCCCGACCTCGACGCCGGGATGCTCGTCGAGGATCTGCGCCGGGCCGGCATGAGGGTCACCACGCCGCGCCGGGTGATCTGTGAGGTCATCGCCGCCTCGCACGACGAACATCTGACCGCGACCGAGGTGCACGCCCGGGCGGAGGCGATGGCCGATCGCGGCATCGACGTGTCGACGGTGTACCGAACGATCGAGGCGCTGGAGTCCGTCGGCCGCCTCCACCACGTCCATCTCGGGCACGGTCCGGCGGTTCTGCACCTGTCCGACCACGCCGACCACCACCACCTCGTCTGCGAGCAATGCGGTCGCGCCCAAGATATCCCTCTGGAGGAGGTCGCCGATCTGGTGAGCCACCTCGAGGAGCGTTATGACTTCGTGGCCGCTGGGGTTCACTTCGCGCTCGTCGGTAGGTGCGTGGGGCATGATGCAGTACCTGGAAACAGTCCGTGAACTCTTCGAGCGGGAGATCCGATTGGTGGGTCGGGCCCGTACACTCTCCCACCATGAGATCGAGAGCCATGTTGTTGCTGGCCGCCCTGGCAGTCCTCGTTGCCGCCTGCGGTGGTGCGTCGGCGACCGGGGACAACGCATCGGGCGACCCGACCACGTCGCCCGAACCGGTCGCTTCGGCGGAATCCTCGGCGGGGTCCGAGCCGTCTCCGTCGACACTGACCGAATCGCCCCCGCCCGATTCCACCCAGGCTCCCGATCCCGACGCCGTGCTGGCGCCGGATTTCGCCCTCGAGCTCGGCCTAGGAGGTGAGTTCGTCCTCTCCGCCGAGACCAAACCTGTGTATCTGGTGTTCTGGGCGGAGTGGTGAACGACCTGCCGACGGGAGTTGCCCGTCGTCGATGAGATCTCGGCGGATTACGAGAACGAGGTCGCGTTCGTGGCCGTGGCATGGAAGGCGAGTTTCGAAGACACCGCGGACCGGGCCGCCGAGGTCATGCCGTCAGGCAGGATCATGTGGGGTCTCGACGCCGAAGAGGAGGTCTTCGCCGCATTCGGAGTGCCGTACCAGCCGGTGACGGTCCTGATCGGCGCCGACAAGACCATCGTCGATGCGTGGCCGGGGGCGCTCAGCGAGGACGAGATCCGCGAGCGGATCGATGCCATGTTGGGTGCGTGAGGTCGAGACCCGGAACTCGTACATCTTCCGGCGGCCGACGCCGATGTGAAAGTCCGCCCTCCTGATACTATTGCGACCAGTTCGCAATAAGGGCCGAGATGCACATTCCGGATGGGTTCATCAACGGAGCGACATCGG
Source organism: Acidimicrobiia bacterium (assembly GCA_029865445.1). Lineage (GTDB taxonomy): Bacteria > Actinomycetota > Acidimicrobiia > Spongiisociales > ZC4RG35 > JAOUGY01. The sequence continues at coordinate 18,702 of JAOUGY010000029.1, forward strand.
CGGGAGCCGCAGTGGTCGCCGCCGGTGGGGTGGGTGCCGCGCTCAAAGCGGGAGCACGCAGTCTCGCCGAACGCCAGATCCCACTGGCGGGACTGGCGGCGGCGTTCATCTTCGCTCTTCAGATGCTCAACTTCCCCGTCGCGGCCGGCACGAGTGGTCATCTGCTCGGGGGAGCGCTGGCGGCGGTTCTCCTTGGTCCGGCGATGGGTGTGACCGTCCTCACCGTGGTTGTGTTCGTTCAGGCTCTTCTGTTCGCCGATGGAGGGTTGTCGGCTCTGGGCCTGAACATCATCAACATGGGTCTCATCACATCTCTCGTCGGATGGCTCGTGTTCCGAGCCCTCATGGCGGTTTTCCCCAAACACCGTGGCGGCGCCACGCTGGCCGCGATGATCGCCGCCTGGGCTTCCGTGGTGGTGTCGTCCATCGGATTCGTGATTCAGTATTCGCTCGGTGGCCAGGGCGGTGTCGACAGCGCGACCGTGTTCGCTGCGATGACCGGTGTACATGCCCTCATCGGCATCGGCGAAGGCCTCATAACCGGCACCGTTGTGGCGGCCGTCCTGGCGGTGAGACCCGATCTCGTGTTCGGCACCGCGCGGTACGACATCACTCGAGGAAACGGCCTCGGCCGCAAGGCGACCGCAGGCTTCATCGCAGCCGGACTCCTCGGGGCGATTTCGCTCGTCGTGTTCGTGGCGCCACTCGCGAGTTCCGCTCCGGACGGTCTCGAGCGGGTCGCCGAAGACAGCGGGCTGGTCGCCGAAGACAGCGGGTTCGGGGCTCTTTTCTCCGACTATCAGGTGGGTTCGGTCGAGCCCGAGTGGCTGGGCACCGTGGTATCCGGTGTTGTCGGTCTCATCGTCACGTTCGCGGTCGGGGTGATCCTGGTGACGCTGGGGCGCCGCCGATTGGCGAGGAGGGCGTGAGCGGGTCCCATGTCCATGCCCTGACCGTGCACGGGCACAGTCCACTGCACCGGCTCCCCGCACGGGTGAAACTCGTGGCGCTGGGGCTCTTCGTGGTGGCGGTTGTCGCGACCCCGCGCCACCAGCTCTGGGCATTTGCCGTGTACGCCCTGCTGGTGACGATGGTCCTGGTCGCCGAACTCCCGGCGAAGTTCG
>JAOUGY010000287.1 GCA_029865445.1 Acidimicrobiia bacterium
GCGGCGTCCGCCGGAGCCCCTTCGGCCAGTTCGATCGAGCGCGACTCCACGAACGATCGAACGCCGTCGTACCGGGGCTTTCCGTCCACGAATTGGAGATAGTCGTCGCGGGTGAAAGGCGCGCTGCCACCGGCGTGGTCGAGGAAACCGTTGAACGCCCTCCCCCATGCCTTCTCGTGAACGAGCGCGGTGGGCGTGAGGACTCCGTCGAGATCGAACAACGCGGCGTCGACGTCTTGCCATCGAATCATGGGGCTACGTTGCCACGCCCGGAACCCGGAGGCCAGAAGCCACCACGAACCGGTCGCGGCCCGTCAGGTCTCGTCGAACCTCCACCGACGTGAAGAAGCGGGCGAACACTTGGATCATGACATCGCCCTGGGTTTCACCGATCTCGCACACCGTCACTCCCGACCCAGACAGCCACTCCCCCGCCCCGGCAGCGATCCGTTCGAGGATCTCGGTGCCCCGGGTCCCCGACACGAGGGCCATCCGCGGCTCGCACTTGACGTCGCCGGGAAGGTCGTCCCATTCGGCGTCGGTGACATAGGGCGGGTTGGAGACGAGAACATCCACCGAGCCCCGCAGCTCCTCGGGCAACGGCTCGAAGAGGTCGCCTTCCAGAACCTCAACGGCCGTCCCGCACCGGGCAGCGTTGATCCGGGCCACTTGGGCCGCTTGCGGGGAGAGGTCGGCTGCCACCACCCGGGCGTCGGGCCATGTGGATGTGCAGGCGATGGCGAGCGCTCCCGATCCGGTGCACAGATCGACGACCACCGCTGGCCGATCGGCGAGGGAGGCCACAAGCTCCCACATCTGCTCGGTCTCCGGTCGGGGGATCAGCACCCGCGGATCAACTATCAGGTCGAATGGGCCGAAGGCGGAGGTGCCTTCGAGATATTGGAGTGGCTCCCCGGCGGTGCGTCTCTCGACGAGCCGGGCCAGCACAGCCGGGTCGTCGCCGGCGACTCGCTCCAGCCTCCGAAGCTCGTGGGGAGGGAGCGCCGTCAACTGTCTGTCGCGACGGGCTGACGCAGCACCTTCGCCATGGGCTTCCCCTTGGCCAGCTCGTCGACGAGTTTGTCGAGGTAGCGGATCTTCTGCATCAGGGGATCGTCGACGGACTCGACCCGGATCCCACAGACCACTCCGGTGATCAGGGAAGCGTTGGGATTCAAGTTCGCCTCGGCGAAGAAGGCCTCGAATGTGGTGCCGGCATCGAGGTGCGCGGCCAGCTCGGCCGCGTCGTATCCGGTGAGCCAGCAGATCATCTCGTCCAACTCGGCCACGGTCCGCCCCTTCCTCGTGACCTTGTTCACGTAGTGCGGGTAGACCGACGACACGCTCGTCGTAAAGATGCGATGCACGCCACCAAAGATACCGCCCCGAGTGCGGTGAGCACACCATGGGAGAGCGGACGCACCGGCGACATTCCGGCGGCGACCGCGTCGCATTGCCACCGAGGCTCGATATCGCCAGGTGGGACCTAGCATCGATTTCATGGATCGACTGGGAGACGTCGACCGGCGTGTCACCACCCTGTTCGCCGCCTACGGGGTGACCTTGCTCCGGGTGAGCATCGGCCTCGTGTTCCTGTGGTTCGGGGTGCTGAAGTTCTGGCCTGGATTGAGCCCCGCCGACGGCCTCGCCCTCGACACCATCGACCGGCTCACCTTCGGGTTGATCCCGCACTCCGTCGGGCGGCTCGGTCTGGCCACCCTGGAGACGGCCATCGGGGTCGGGCTCGTATCCGGCCGGGCGCTGCGCCTCACGCTGCTTCTTCTCGCCGCTCAGATGGCCGGGACCGTCACTCCGCTGTTCCTGTTCCCCGACGTGACCTTGGCGGCACCGTTCGTTCCGACCCTCGAAGGCCAGTACATCTTGAAGAACGTCGTGCTGGTGGCGGCGGCGATCACGATTGGCGCCACGGTCCGGGGCGGTCACCTTGTCGCTGATCCAGACGAGCTCGCACCGGCGCCCGGCGGCTGACCGCCGACACGTCCCTGGTGACCAACTTGCACTGATGGTAGTGTTCGAGGCGCACAGATAGTAGTGCTTGGAGTGCACGTTTGGTATTGTTGCACCCGTCCCGAAGTTGGTTCCACAGCCCGAGAGTCACAGTGACGTACGAGAACATCGATTTCACACGCGGGTATGTCCGGCGCACAGTCGATGCCGACCTGGACGACCTTTTCCCTCAGCTCCCCGCCATTCTCCTGGATGGCCCGAAAGGCGTTGGGAAGACCCGTACGGCATCCGAGCGAGCCGTCACGATCCGCCGCCTCGACGTCGCGTCCCAGCGCGCGATCCTCGAGGCCGATCCGATGGTCATCGCAGGTGATCCGCCACCACTGCTGATCGATGAGTGGCAACGCGTTCCGGAGTCTCTCGACGCTGTCCGGCAGCTCGTCGACACCAACCCGGGCGGACAGCGAGTGCTCCTCACCGGGTCGGCCATACCCCCGCGCGGCACGCACTCCGGAGCCGGAAGGATCACAACGATGCGCGTCCGCCCGCTGGCCTTGCACGAACGGATCCGGTGGGCGGGGGGAATCTCGCTCGCAGCATTGCTCGAAGGCGACGACGAAGTAGGCGGTCGAACCGACGTCATGCTTCGCGACTACATCGAAGAGATCGTGACCGGAGGCTTTCCCGGTATGAGAAGCCTGTCTGGACGGGCGCTTGCCATGCAGCTCGACAGCTACCTCGACCGCATCGCCGACCACGACCTTCCGGAGCTGGGGCTGAACGTGCGCCACCCCCCTCTTGTCAGAAGCTGGTTGCGAGCATACGCAGCAGCCATCTCCACGACGACTTCGTTCGAGAAGGTCCGCGTCGCAGCCACGGCCGATGTCGGCGGCGCACCAGCCAAGACCACCGTGATGCCCTACGTGGAGCTTCTCACTCAGATGCGGGTGCTCGATCCCGTGCCGGCATGGCAGCCATCACACAATCACCTCTCGACACTGACAATCGCTCCCAAACACCATCTGGCGGACCCGGCATTGGCCGCCCGGCTCGTGCGGTTGTCCGCGTCAAAGCTGGTCGCGGGACAAGATCCGACCGTTCCGATTCCGCGCGACGGCACATATCTGGGTGCGCTGTTCGAGTCGCTGGCAACTCTGTCGATCCGAGTGGCCGCTCAGGCCAGCGACGCTCGGGTGTACCACCTCCGAGATCGAGGAGGACGGCACGAAGTCGACTTGATCGTCGAAGGCGACGACGGCGTGGTGGCGTTCGAGGTGAAGCTGTCTTCAACGGTGCGGACGGCAGATGTGCGTCACCTTGCCTGGCTGCGCGACCGTATCGGCGCCGACTTCGTTGCTGGAGTGGTCATCACGGCAGGGCCCGAAGCATATCGCCGGCCCGATGGATTCCTGGTCGTACCGCTGGCGTTGCTCGGACCATGATGTGACGGTGTTCCGGCGGCGGACGTCCACCTGTACGCCGCAGCGCGGCCCCTCACTGTCGGAGGGAGGCATCGGATGTGGCGGTGGCGCCAACCACGATCGAACCATCGGCGACCAACAACCGCAGGAGCGTCAGGTTCACCCGGCGCTGCAGGTCGACCGTCACCGACTGACCATCGGCGGCCACGACAACCACCGGCGCCGCCGACAGGTCAGCACCGTTCGGCTGCGCGGCGATCAGCGACAACGCAAGACCCTCGGCCAGGCCCTCGTCGAGTCGCACCACACCGTCGTTCCGGAACCGCTCCGTGTCCACCCCCGATGCCGCCGCCACCGCCGCCGCATCGGCGATCCCCGCCAGATCACGATGCGCCCCCAGCGCGCTCCACAGATCGATACTGATCCCTCCCAGCATCAGCAACGACAACGCCAGACCCAACGTCCACAATGTCGTACTCCCCCGCTCATCCCGGAACCGTGTCATCCGATACTCCGGAACTGATCGACGAACGACTCGTGCACCGACCACACCGGAACCCCACCCACTGACGCCGACGATGCACCATCACGCAACGGAAGCACGATCAGCGGAATGTCCATCTCCACCCGCACCGCGATCCGCCCACCCCGCGGTAGCGTCCCCGGACATGCCGAAGCCCCGCCAGCCGACAGTGGAGCCGGCGTCGCACCGCACATCCCCACCCGAACCTCCGAGACCGCATACCCATGGTTGGCGGCCATCGTGGAGATCTGGATCACCGCCACCGAGGTGTCGCCATCGGCGATCACGATCGCCCGGGACGCCTCCGCCGCCGCCAGCCGCACGAACGACCGCATCTCCAGCCCGGGACCGATCGACAACACCAACAACGCCATCGGCAGCATGAGCAAACCAATCCCCAAAGCCATCTCCAGCGAAGCCGCTCCGCACTGACGCCTCATGGGACCAGGTCCTCCAAAGGTGCCCTCGCCTCCCGCACGAACGTCATGTCCGGCACCGGTGGCGCCCACCCGTCGAGCGTGCCGTCGATCCGTGCCACCAACCACGCCCCGTCGACGAAACATCGCAGATTGGCCCCGGCGTGAACGGCGCCCCCCTCCACCGACGAGAACGTGGCCCGCGCCCGGTCCTCGCACGATGTCACCGGGTCGAGCGAACGCGCGCCCTGCCGCACACCCTCGTCGAGGGCGGCGGTAGCAACCCCGAGGGCGTACTGGATGACGATGAAATTGGTGAGGATGGCGAAGAACAACAAGGACAGACCGATCGCCACCACGGTCTCGATGGTGGCCAGACCCTCCTCGCTGCTCACACGCCTATCTGGCCCCGAATCCACGCCACGACGTCCACACCCAACGCCTGGAGCGCCGCCCAGATCACCACGAGAGCGGCGATCGCCAACGCCGCGTTGCCGAGCAACTCGGCCGTATTCAAGCCCCGCTCGTCCTCGTGAAGGCGGCGAAGCAATGACTGTTTCTCCTCCATGCTT
>JAOUGY010000030.1 GCA_029865445.1 Acidimicrobiia bacterium
TGGATTGAACCGGACATCCAGCCCCTTCTCGGACACCCAGGGCCATTTCGCCGAGAACGACATCGGGGCGCTGGCGGCGGCCGGTATCACCAAGGGCTGCACACCCACGCGGTTTTGCCCGGAGGACCCCGTGAGCCGAGCGGAGATGGCGGTATTCCTCGACCGGGCATTCGGGCTCGATCCGGGAGCGTCGGCGTTCGACGACGTGTCCGGCCACTGGGCAGCGGCATCGATCGACGCCTTGGCGGCAGCCGGGATCACCAAGGGGTGCACTCCAACCTCGTTCTGTCCCGATGTGGCCGTGAGCCGGGGACAGGTTGCTACGTTCCTCCGCCGTGGATTCGGCTTCTCACTGGCGCCCGCCTCCGTGGGATTCGCAGACGGACGCCTGGGAGAACTGGCGCCCGGAACCTTCGATGACACAGCCGAGCCGGAAGTGGATCTCGACTGAGCCGGGAACCCGCCGGGCGACGTCGAGCGTTGACATCGGCGTGAAGTATTGGCTCGCGTTCGTGGTCTTGGCGGCGGTGATGACGCAGACGACCCCGGCGACAGCCCGTGTCGTCGCCGAACACTACGACTCTGCGACGTCTGACGGGTACCGGGGGGCGGGATTGGGTGTCGAGATCGAACGTGGTGGCCATTGGGGGCTCGGTCGGTTCCTCCCGATCGAAGACGCCGCCGAGGAAGCCTGGTTCCGATACATGCTCGTCCTCGACCGCTGGCAGCCATCCCAGTCGGGCAAGCTGCCGGGCTTCTCTTCGCTCCGCTCGGCGTCGGCCCGTGGGTGTGTCCCAGCGGACGAGGGCTCCCCGGGATGGTCGGCCCGGGTGATGTACCGGCCGAGTGGTGCGGTGGGCGCGCCCGAAGGTTCGAGCCGGCTCGGCTATTACGTCTATCACCTCGACCAACCGGGAGCGTGTGGCGAGATCATGGAGTGGTCCGACGGCGGGATCGTCGAACCTGGTGTGTGGAACTGCATCGAGGGACATGTGCGCCTCAACGATCCCGACGGCAGCGATGGGAGTCTGACCGCTTGGGTGAACGGCGTCGAGGTATTCGATCGTCAGGGTCTTCGATTCCGATCCGACCCGGACACCGGCATCGACGACCTGTGGCTCAACGTGTTCTCGGGAGGCAAGGACCCGTCCCCGGAGTCGTTGAGGCTCCGCCTCGACGAGGTGATGGTGGGTTCGGTGAAGCGGATCGGTTGCCCAGACGCCTTCGACGACGATGAAGCCGACCCGAACGAGGGTGCAATCAATCGGATGGCGGCTCTCGGGGCGGTTCCGGCCTGTGGCGAGTTTCGTGTGTGTCCAGAGGCCTCCATCACCCGTGCTGAGTTCGCAGGCATGGTGGTCGCCGCCACCGGAGCCGAGGGTGAGCACGATCGATCGTTCACCGATACGGACGGGCATCCGTACGCCGACCAGCTCTCCGTCGTCGCCGAAAAACGGTGGATGGCGGGATGCGGGGATTCCCGAGTGTGCCCGGACGACCCGATGCGACGGGGGGACGCAGCCTTGGTGATCGCCCGGGCATTCGAGCTCCCCGACGCGGCCCCTGCGTTCATCGACGTGGATGATGGTCCCGTGGGCGGCGCGGCGGCGGCGCTCCATGCGGCCGGAGTCGCTTCAGGGTGTGCGTCAGATCGTTTCTGCCCGGATGCCGCACTCACCAAGTCCGCGGCGGCGGCGATGATCTCAGCCGCCTACGCTCAGCAGCGCGTGGCGCCTCTGGTCACGGGTCGCTCGCTCCGACCCGACCTCGAATCGCGCAGGCCCCTGCGACTCCAGTGACCCCAATCAGGATCGCGGGAGCTGCGACAACCCTTCGGTGATCCGCGACGCAGCGTCGTCGAGTTCCTCCCGGGTCACCGATCGCGCGGCATTGGCGAAGTCCAAATCGTGCACGCCCCAGATGGGGACGACGTGGATGTGGAGATGTGGCACTTCCAGCCCGGCAATCATGAGTCCCACCCGCTCGGGCTGCCACGCATGCTCGATCGCCTTCCCGATTCGTTGCGCAACCTCGAACAGGTGGTCGCGCAGGTCGCCCGGACAGTCGAGCCAGTGATCGATCTCCGCAATCGGAACCACCAGCGTGTGGCCAGGGCGCAGCGGGTTGACCGAGAGGAACGCCACGCACCGGTCGTCGCGCCATACGAACGTCCCCGGGAGGTCGCCTTCGATGATCCGCGTGAAGATGGTGGGCATCGGCGCGAGATTAGCCGGTGGCTTCGACGGCGTTCAGATAGGCGTCGACATACGGGTCGGAGGCGTCCAAGGTTCGGAGGCCGCCGGAGACTGTCCTGGCGTAGTCGAGGGCATCACCGAGGGGGCCTCCCCCGGCGTCGATGTTGCGGGACGCTGCCCCAGCGAGCCATGACAGGGATCGATCGGCCCAGGCATCCGTCATCGTCCACGTGAATCCGTCGACGTGACGGTGATCGAGGCGAATTTGGGTCTCGGTCGGCTGAGAAGCCTCACGCCCGATGATGACACCCAGCGTGTCGTGATCCACGCGATAGGCTGCCCCGATCACCGAACCGCCATGGACGAGACTGGACGTCGGAGCCGGTGCTCGCCTCGAACCCCAATTCCTGATGCTGGGATGACCGAAACGCCGCTGCAATCCCTCGATTTGGGCAAGTTGGACGTCGATGTAACGGAACGGCGGATCCGACATGAGACTTCCGTGCACAAACACCCAAACCGACATGACAGCACCATTTCAGCCTGACAACCCGTCCCATGTCGAGAGCATGACCCGTCTCGAGTTCGTCGGAGTCGCCGATGCGGTGGAGCTCCAGACGTTCATGCCTCGATTCCCCAAAGGCCTCGCGTTCGATCGAGTTGGCCATAACCGCTGGCGGCTCGACCTCGACCTGCCCCCGGAGGCTCGCATCGAATACCGGCTTGGAATCACCTCCGGGGTGGAGACGCGCTCCATCCTCGACCCGTTGAATCCGAAGACGGCCCGTAACCCGTTCGGCGAGAACTCGGTTGCCGGTGGCCCTGGCTACCGGGAGGCGGCGTGGGCGGCTGAGCCGGCCGCCGGTGGCACGATGTCCGAGGTCCGAGTGGCGAGCCTCGAGTACGGCGGCCGGCGCCATCATCACGTATACACGCCGTCGGGTCACGACACCTCCTCTCCTCTGCCGTTGATCGCCGTCCACGACGGGACCGACTACGTTCGGTATGCCGGTCTGGCGCGTTGTATCGAACATCTGATTCGTGTTCATGCGCTACGGCCATGCCGGTTGCTGCTGCTCGATCCGCGCGTCCGCCACGTCGAGTACGTCGCCTCGGATCGGCATGCCGCACATCTTGTCGGGGAAGTGATCCCTCATATCCAACGTCGCATGAACGTGCGAGGTGGGGTGTTCGCCATGGGGGCCAGTCTGGGCGCAGTTGCTTCCTGGCATGCCGTGCAGCACGCACCGGAGATGTTTGCGGGGATGGTCCTGCAATCCGGGACGTTCGCGTTCGAACCCCATCCGGAACTCTCGGAGGACATGCTCGGATCCATCCGGCAGTTCATGCGCTCGATCGCCGGTGGCGATGCGGTCACGGTGGGCGCGGTCGCCATGTCATGCGGTCGTTACGAGAGCCTCATCGACTGGAACCGCCGTGCGTCGGTCTTGCTGGAGAATTCGGGCTCGACTGTGTTGTACCGGGAGGCGTGGGCCGGTCACGACTGGGGGGCGTGGGCGGACCGACTCGAAGAGGCGATCACCTTCGTGCTGGCGGCGCCACACGACATGGGGTCGGGACGGTAGTCTCGCTCCACTGATGATGGACTCGACTCGACTGATAGGACTCTCCCTCGGCGCCGACCTGTGCTGGCCCATCTTTTACGAGGACATCCTCGGAATACTCGATCCGAAGATCCGGATCGGTGGGCAGACCATCGATTTCTCGGTGGAGCGCGTCACGATCGAACCCTTCGATCTCGCCCAACCGGTCCGGTACGACGTGCTCCTGGATCGCCTCACGCCCTGGTACCACACCAGTCGGGAGTGGATCAAGAAGGCCATCGTGCAGAACGATTTGTACGTCTTGAACAACACCTTCACGCTCCAGTCGATGGAGAAGCACACCTCGTACGCGGCGGCGATCAGACTGGGCCTTCCGGTTCCCAAGACGATTCTGTTGCCGCCCAAGCAATACGAACACCAGCCGGACCTCGAGATGACGTTGTCGTCGTACGCCCGGATGTTCGATCTCGGGGACGTTGGTGACCAGATCGGTTTCCCGGCCTATCTGAAGCCCTATGACGGGGGTGGGTGGCGGGGTGTGTCACGGGTCGAGAATCCTGATGACCTGCAGCGGGCATACGACGAGAGCGGTTCCGAGATCATGCACCTGCAGGAGGCGATCGAGCCATTCGATCTGTTCGTGCGAGTCCTCGCGGTGGGTCCCCAGGTGAATGTGATCAAATATGATCCTGCGGCGCCGCTCCACGACCGCTACCGGGTCGAGTTCGGCTTCGTCGATGACGCCGAACTCGATCTCCTCGGCGACATGGCGCTCACGATCAACTCCTTCTTCGGTTGGGACTTCAACTCCTGTGAGGCGCTGCGGAGGAACGGCGTGTTCCATCCGATCGACTTCGCCAATGCCAACCCGGACAGCCAGGTCACGAGCCTGCACTATCACATCCCGTGGCTCGTGAAGGCCAAGCTGCGGTGGTCGCTCTACGCGGCGGCCACGAGGCGCAAGATGCGGCACCATCCCGACTGGATCCCGTTCTTCCTGATCGCCGACTCGGACCTCCCGTACCGTGAGAAGCTGCGCGCCTACGCCGAGATCGCGCACGAGCGCTACGAAACAGAGCGCTTCGAGGAGTTTTGCGAGAGACACCTCGGCAACCTGGACGAGGTGACGTGGGAATACTTTGCGACAGATCGGGCGAAGGAGGCGGTGCGGCGCAAGGTGGCGGTCCTCTTCCCGGATCATGAGGTGGAACGGTTCACCGAGCACTTCTGGGGCCTCATTCAGTTCTGGCGGAACACCGAGAGGGACCGGCTGGATTCATGAAGGCCGAGACTTGGTTTTCGGAACGGTTGGGCTCCGACCTCACGCTCATGCGGTGGGGCGAGTTGGGAACGCCGGTTTTGCTGTTCCCAACGGCGGGTGGTGATGCCGGCGAGGCCGATCGGATGGGACTGGTGGGTGCGCTGGCCCCACTGCTCGCGGACGGACGGGTCAAGGTCTATTCGGTGGACTCGGTGGCCGGGAGAAGCTGGCTCGAACGCAGGAATCCGCTCCATTCGGCGTGGCTCCAGCAGCAGTTCGACGCGGCTATCCGGTGGGAGGTGGTTCCTGCGATCCGGTCGGACTGCAACAGCGACGGCATCGAGATCATCGCGGCCGGCGCATCGTTCGGCGCGTTCAACGCGGTGGAGGTCTTGTGCCGGCACCCCGACGCCTTTCGGGCCGCGGTCGGCATGAGCGGCACCTATGACCTGTCGCCGTGGCTCGAAGGCGGATGGTCGGATACCTTCTACTTCTCGTCTCCCCTTCACTACCTCCCGGATCTCGGCCCCGGCGAGCAACTCGATCGGCTACGGAGCCGCTTCGTACTCCTCGCCACCGGCACCGGTGCCCACGAGAACCCTGGAGAGTCCTGGTGGCTGGGGGACGTGCTCGGGGCCAAGGGGATCCCGAATCGAGTCGACAACTGGCCCGGGTGGGAACACGATTGGCCCACCTGGCGCGCGATGCTCCCCGTGTATCTCGACGAATTGGTCTGAACGACCGATAAGTTCACTCTACGTGTCAAGCTAACCGCGGAATGTGACGATATTCCTGTTGGCAGTCTTGTGGGGTCCGCTCCACCACAACCGTCGACACAAACGGGGCTTGGATGCCGATTTTTCTCTTGGCAGGGACGACAGTAGCCCTGACCCTGCTGCTGTGGTGGGGTCGAGAGGCGATGGCTCATCGCGCCCGAATCAACGGGCTCCAACACCGCATCCACGTGAACGGAATCAGGGGCAAATCCACCGTGACACGAATCGTTGCCGGGCTCCTCCGGGAAGCCGGGTTCGTCACGATCGCCAAGTCGACGGGTACCGCCGCCGCCGTCATCAACCGTGAAGGCGTCGACGAGCCGATTCTGCGGCGCGGTCCGGCCACGATCCTCGAACAGATCGAGGTTGCTCGGACGTATGTCGAAGCGGACGTTGATGCCCTCGTGATCGAATGCATGGCGTTGAAGCCCGCCTACCAGGAAGTCAGTGAACGAATGATCGTCCGGTCGACGATCGGTGTGCTCACCAACGTACGTGAAGACCACCAGGACGTGATGGGGGAAACGCTGAAAGAGATCGCTCGTTCGCTCATGTCGACGTGCCCTGCCAACGGCACGCTCATCACCGCCGAGCAGGACCCTGTGATCCAGCGGGTCATCTACCGGGAGGCCGCCGATCGCAACACCGAAGTGATCGTGGCCGACCCCGATCTCGTCACCGACGAGGACATCGCTCGTTTCCCGTACATTGCGTTCAAGGAGAACGTGGCGATCGGGCTCGTTCTCGCACGTCTGCTGGGCATCCCCCGGGATGTGGCCATGGACGGAATGGTTCGAGCTGCGCCCGACCCGGGTGTTCTCCGCATCAAGGAACTCGCCATCGGTGGCAAACGAGTCACCTGGGCCAATCTCTTCGCCGTCAACGACCGCGAGTCGATGGTGGCCGCCTACGCCAAGCTGGAACCGTTCGTGGACCAAAGCACCACGACTGTGGGCATTCTGAACAACCGCGCCGACCGGGAGCGGCGGGCCATCCAATTCGCCGATGTGGCCGTCCACGACCTGACCTTCGACCGGTTGGTCACCTTCGGCGCCTACGAGGGTCTCGTGACCGACCGTCTCGTCGAGAATGGGTTTCCGCTCGATGCCATCGTCAATTTGGGTGACACCCGTGCTCCGTCGCTCGAGGTGATCGTCCAGAAGATGATCGGCGACTCACCGACCGAACACGTGCTCGTGGTGGGATTCGTCAACATCCACACCCACCAGGCAGAAATGCTCCTCCACCATTTCGAGCATGACGCGACGCCGTGGCAGACGGTAGAAGCCGAAGTCGGCCAAGGCTGACCCGTGCACGACTATCTGTTCTCCATCGAGGTGGTGAGGTTCGCCTTCGTTGCCGGGATCGTCGTCAGCATGGTCCTGTACGAACGGAGACACGTCACGACCGGGTCGATCGTCGTCCCCGGATACATCGCCATATTCCTCATCCAGCCGCTGGTGCTCCTGGCGACTGCTGCGAACGCGATGGTCTCGTACCTGATCGTCAACAAGGTTCTGCCCAGATGGTTCCTGCTGTACGGGCGGACCAAATTCGCTGTCTTGGTGGGGATCTCCACCCTCATACAGGCCGTCATGTTGCAGGTCTCCCCTGCCGGGTCGCACCTCTGGGAGTCCAGCGTCCCACTGTTCGTCGGGGCCGGATACGTGGTGCCGGCATTGATCGCGCACGACATGGCTCGACAGGGTTTGAAGAAGACACTGGTAGCGGTGGCCGTGGCCGGCGCGTGCGTGGCGATTCCGATCTTGGCTGCCCTGGCACTCGGACTCGAGGGTATGAACGAACTGGCTCCGCTCGTAGGGTTCGGGGTCAGCTCGATCGCCCCGGCCTGGGTGCCGATTGCCGTGCTCCTCTCGGTGGGCGCGGCGTGGGGCCTCAACCACAATCACGGGCTGCGCAGTGGAGGGTTTGTGGGAGCCGCCTACCTGGGAATGCTGACCGCGGCGCCTGTGCAAGTGGTCTACATGCTGGCCGTGGGCTTCCTGACATATCTCATCGTCACCAAACTGCTGATGCCCTGGATGATTCTCTTCGGTCGCCGCAAGTTCGCAACCATGTTGTTGCTCTCGTCCGTGTTGTCCTGGGCGGGGATGCTGGCAGGGGAACGGATGCTGGGGCTGGAACTGTCGTTCTACATGACCTTGTCGTCGGTGGCACTCCTCCCCCTGTTCCTGCCGGGACTGGTGGCAAACGACATGGAACGCGTTGGTCCACTTCGGGTTCTGTCCGGAGTCTCCATCGGTGGGCTGTTCGTGGTTCCCTCGACGTGGGTGGTCCAGGATCTCATCGAACATGGCGTAGTGAGTGCACCCTTTGTGTCGGTGGCATTCGTGGCCGGAGCGATCGTCTACAGCAAGCAGATCCGCTGGATCGGCCAAACGGTATGCGACTGGCTGGGCATCGGTGCCCCGACACCGGCGAAAGCACCGGTCAAGAGCGCTCCCGGTCGTCATATCGCTCAGCCTGCGCCCGCAATGGCGGAACACGAGGACGCAAGTCTCGTTGCGTGACGGGGCTATCGTCGCGGTCCGTGCACGAGTGGATGGCCTCAGAGGCAAGTCGGGCGCTCCCGCGTCTCCTCGAGGATGCCTGCCGCCATTTCGAGGACCGCTCGTTCGAGGGGTTTGCATTGCGACTGGCTTCCGAATTCGAGCGGATCTTCGCCCTCATGCACGAGCTCTACGGGTGGAGATGGGATTTCTCGCTGAGACTCCATGACCTCGTTGTCGCCATGGCCCGATCGAGCGCCAATCTCCCCGGGTGGATAGCCAAGAGGGATGTCCGAGCCGCGGACGCTGCGTGGATGTCATCGGGAACGTCGGTCTGGGCCATGACGTACACCGAGCGTTTCGCCGGGACCATCACCGCCGTTGAGGACAAAGTCGACTATCTCGAGTCGCTCGGCGTGACGCATCTCCACCTGATGCCGCCCTACGCCGTTCCCGGCCCGGAGAACGATGGCGGGTATGCCGTCTCGAGTTACCGAAAGGTGCGCCCCGAATTGGGTTCGACCGACGACCTGACGCGACTGGCCAAACGCCTACACAAGCGGGGTCTCGGGCTGGTGCTCGACTTCGTTGCCAATCACACGGCCGACGATCATCCGTGGGCTCGCAGTGCTCGCCGCGGCGAAGCCCCATATGACCGGTTCTATCTCACGTTCGAAACCCGAGACGAGGTGGATCGGTGGCTGCCGGCACTTCGAACCATCTTCCCGCATCGCGACGGAGACGGCTTCACGTGGGTCCCCGATGCGTCGGGCGATGGCCGTTGGGTCTGGACCACCTTCTACCCCTACCAATGGGACCTCGATTACCGGAACCCCGAGGTTCTGGTGGCCATGGCCGCTGAGCTTCTCCATGTCGTGAGCCTCGGGCCCGCAGTCCTCCGGATGGATGCAACACCGTTCTTGTGGAAGAGAGAAGGTACGAACTGCGAAAACCTGCCGGAAGCACACCTGATCCTTCAAATCTTCAACGCGGTCGTGAAAGTGGTTTCGCCGTCGGTCCGGTTCCTGTCCGAGGCGATAGTCCACCCCGACGACGTGGCGCGATTCGTCCGACCAGACGAGTGTGCGCTGGGCTACAACCCCCTCCACATGGCACTCACCTGGGAGGCGATCGCTACCCAGGACGCCACGATGCTGGTCGACGCGATCCGACACAGATCGCGCCTGCCTGGTGGCTGCCAGTGGATCTCGTACCTGCGCAGTCATGACGATATCGGCTGGGGTTTCGCCGACGAGGATGCGTTCCGTCTCGGAATCGACGCAGTGGGTCACAGGCGATTCCTGAGCGACTTCTACTCGGGTGTATTTCCAGGATCCTTCGCGGCCGGCGAGCTGTTCGGACACAACGAACGCACCGGCGACTCCCGCATATCCGGGACACTCGCCTCCCTCGCCGGACTCGAACGCGCCTTGGAGTCGGCGGACGTGGTCGAGATCGACTTGGCGGTCAACAGGATCGTCGCCATGCAGACGCTCGCGTTCACCACGGTCGGGATGCCGATGCTGTACCTGGGTGACGAGCTGGGTACCTGCAACGATCGGAGTTACCCCAACGAGCCCGGCCACGAGCATGACAATCGCTGGATGCACCGACCTCGGCTCGACTGGGCCCGCGTGGCGGAGGCTGGCCGGCAGCCCGACTCGCCGTCCGGCCGGATCCTCGCAGCAGTGCGGCGGCTCGGTGCGCTCCGCTCGCAGATTCCGGTGTTCGGCGCCGGAAACCCCGAGATCGTCGAAACGGGGCATCGGGGTGTCATTGCCTTTGTGAGGCGCGGCGGAGGGATGCAGCTGCTCGTGGCGGTCAATCTCACGCCCCGTGACGCAAGTGTGGTCCTCGACTGTCGCGGCGCCGATTGGCGGACTGTCGAGGACGGAGACGTGGTGCCCCTGGAACGGACGATGGTGCCCTATGAGGTCGTCCTTGCCGTGACGACGTCACGCACCGACATCAGTCCGGGCCAGGTGGGGTGATCACCCGAACGGCAGGACCGGCTGGCCGTCGTCTCTCTCGACCCGACCCACCCCTGGGAATGCGAGGTCGTCCATGAACGCCCACGTGCGACGGTGTATGGCCGAAGGACCCCAAGCGTTGAGAGCCGCCTTGTGGATCGGACACGGATACCCCTTGTTCGCTTCGAAGTTGTACATGGGGTGGTGCTCGGCTGCCTCCCGCATCAGGCGATCCCGGGTGACCTTCGCCAATATCGAGGCTGCAGCGATCGAGAGGCTCGTCCGATCTCCACGCACGATCTTCGTCGTGTTCGCTCCCCCCACGAAGTCCCAGTTGCCGTCGATGAGCACGTGGTCGACGTTCAAGTCGAGCCCGGCGATCGCTCTGCGCGCCGCTAGGCGTTGGGCCTCCGACATGCCCAACTCGTCACATTCTGCATACGAGGCGTGCCCGACCGACCACGTGACGCACCACTCGGAGATGCGGTCGAACAGGGCCTCGCGCTCGGGTTCGGTGAGTTGTTTCGAGTCGCGGATCTTGTACACCCGCCGATCATGGGGGACCACCGCCGCCCCAACGGTGAGCGGACCCGCCCAACTGCCGCGACCCACTTCGTCGACGCCGGCAACGATCCGGGATCCCCGGTCCACGAGATCTCGCTCGATGCTCAGTCCAGGGGCCTTTCGTCGCAGCGAGGGCCTCAGCTTCGGCGCCGTGGTCATGTTCGTGATGGGTACATCGGTGCCACCAGGATACGAGCCTCGACGTCGAGATCGGCATACCGCGTTCCCAGCTGAGCGGACATCGGCCGCGTGGAGCGTCGTCCTGTGGGTTGCGACCGACGCGACCCGTCGCCTGTGTGCAAGAGCGGTGAGATCGACGCCGGATGAGTGCGAACCGACCCTCGCGGGGGCGACGAGGTCCGATTTCGCGGACCCCGCCTGTGTGATCAGCCCGGACTGAACACCGTGACGCCGTGGTCGGGGTGTACGCCGCTGTCGTACTTCGCCACCAGGTCGTCGGGCATGGCCGCGAAGTCGGAGGATCGTCTGAAGTCTCGCAGCGACGTACCGGTGCAATGCGAGTCGACGTTTGGGGCGGCGGCTCCGCTCGCCAGGTCGGCCACATTGACCGTGCGAAAGTCGATGCTGTACCTGGTGAACCCCGAGGTGTTCGGGACGGTCGAGTGCATCTGCGCCCCGGAGAAGAGCACGACTCCGCCGCGAGGCACGACGAAACGGACCTGTGGATCGGTTCCCATCGGTTGCTCGGGCTTGGGCTGGCGCCGCGTGTCCGCAGTCACTTGGGAAGCCGCCTGCCGGCGGCCGTTGGCGTTCCAGTCGTAGTAGTTGAAGTCGGCCGATCCGTTGGCGACGCCCTCCGACCAGTATCGAGGATGGAACGCCATCGAACACTCGGTGTCGATCTCGTAGACGGGCATCCACCAGTTGAGCTGCGCCATCGGAGCCGAGTACCACGTGTCCCGATGGAGGTGGTGTGCGTACCCGACCCCCGATGTCAGATAGGCATCGCTGGTCACCATGCGAAGACGCGGGACGTCTTGATATGTCGTCGCGAGGTCGCACCCCAGGTCCTCGATCACGTCGCGCAGCAGGCGTTGGGTCGTCGCGTTGTGGATGAACCTGGGTTTGAGAGGTGCGACGATGTCGACATACCGCTCGACCGGCATGTCGAATTGTGCATAGCGGGGGTCCATGCCCGGGAACGCCGACTCGACGACTTCGGCGGTGTGATCGCACAGTGCGTTCGTGGATGCACGCGGAGTGAAGAGGAAGATCTGGCCACCGAAGAGCTTCCGGCGTCGATCGTCGTCGGACATGCTGGCGTCGACATACACGGTGTTCATCCCACTCACCTCCGTCGTATCAGAAGTCAGACGTCGTCAAATTGAAGCCACCACCCGCCGAAGTCTACCTTCTGGGCGTGCCGAAACCAGGGTGAGGAGCGACCAAAAACCCTATCCGTGACGCCCGCGAGCGCAGGCGAATCGATGGCTCAGTTGAGTGAAGGGTCTGGAGGGTAGGTCGCCAGCCAGGCCAGGCGCCCCGGCTGTCTCCTCAAGACCTCGGCCCACAGACCTTCGGGGTCGATCGAGAACACATCGCCGGCGAGGGCGTCGACGACGTACCACGCTCCTTCGGAGAGTTCGCCCTCCAGTTGTCCTGGGCCCCAACCGGCGTAGCCGGAGAAAACCCGGCACGGTGCATCGCCCGAAGGCTCTACCACGTTGAGCATTCGCACTCCGGGGACGACGAACTCGCCGTCCTCGCCCAACTCGAACCCGAGTGCCACCTCCGGCTCTACCGGTCCACCCACGAAAACCACGTCGGGGGCCGCGGCCCTGGCGCCGAGTTCAGGCAGATGATCGGCGAGCGGCGACTCGCTCGGACGGGTCAACACGACGCCCAACGCGCCGTCCTCGTCGTGCTGGATCAAGAGCACGACGGAGCGGGCGAAGTTGGGGTCGAGTAGCGACGGTGTCGCCACCAGCAACCGGCCCTCGTACGTTGTCACGTTTTCGCTCTGTTCACAGCCTCAGGATATGAACCTATTCCGCCGTTCCCAACGTATGCTGTCCGGCACTGATGTCGACACGGCGAACCACCTCGATGCTGCTCGCTCTAGCGGCGCTCCTCTCGGCGTGCTCGAGCGCGAACGCCTCCAATATCAGGTACACCGATCCCGAACAGCAGTCGCTCCTGGAACTGCCGTCAGACTGGCATCTCTACGAGCAGGATGAGTTGGCGGGAGTGGCGGACTTGCCCTTCATGGGCAGCGTGGGGAACATCGACTTTCCGACCAGGTCGGTGGTTGCGTTCGATGGTGCGCCTTCGGCCGCAGCCGCGAACCTCACGACGGACCTTGCCTCGTCTCCATTTCCCATTGGCGCCACGTCGGTCCGGACCATCGACACCAGCACTCGCGACCTCATCTCCCGGCTGATATTGGCGCGATCAGTCATCGACTTCACCACATACGGCGAGGTGGCCGACGTCAGCAAAGAGGACTTCTCGTTCGGCAAGGGCTTCGAAGGCGTCCGGCGTCTTCTCGCGCTCACCACGACCGATGGCCAGGCCCAGGCCGTCGTGTACCTGATCTCTGTGACGAATCCGGCCGATGACCGCCTGTATTCGGTCGCCGTCGGCTGCAGCCGGGACTGTTTTGTGGAGAACCAAGAAGAGATCGAACGGGTGGTTGACTCATGGCTCGTGAACACGAAGGGCTGAGCAACGAACGAATCCAGCGGGTGACTCGTCGGAAGGCCGACTGGTGGGACCGCATCAAGATCGTTCTGTTGCTCTCGATCATCACCGGCGTCGCCGTCGGCGCCAACGTTGCACCGCCGTTCCGTACCGTGACCGATTCGTTCACCGATTTCGTCTCGTCCGGTTTCGGCGCGGCAGTCGTATTCCTGCTGCTGTTCGAGATTCTCCGGCAAATCCACTACGTCGCTTCAGAGCGTTCGTCGGCCTATCACTCGGTGTGGACGGATCGGATATTCGGCGGCGCAGAGAGAAGCGCCGGCAGGTTCAAACCCTGGACCCGCTACCGAGTGGGCCGTTTCGTACGCTGGCTCGTCTATGTGGCGATCTACGCCCTCGTGACGGACACACTCCGCGACGACATCAACGGTCCCGTCGAAGCCGTTCAACAATTCCCACGTGTCGCCCTCGACGTGATCCCGATGATTCTGCAGTATGCGCTCCTGTTGTTCTTCGTCGTGGGTCAGTTCGTGGCGATCTTCTGGTTCCTGTCCCGGGGCGGGATGGATGTCGTTCTCCCCGAGGAGATCAAGACCCGGTTCACCGACGTGTGGGGTCAGGACCACGTGAAAGACCTCCTGATCGAGAACATCGGGTTCCTCGAGAAGCCCGATGAGATCGAGGCGAAGGGTGGATACATCCCCGGAGGCATCCTCTTGTGGGGCCCCCCGGGTACCGGCAAGACGATGATGGCCGAGGCGATCGCCGGCGAGACCGGTCGGCCATTCGTGTTCGTCGAACCTGGCGCATTCATGAACATGTTCATGGGCGTCGGAATCCTCAAGGTCAAAGGTCTGTACCGAAAGCTCCGCAAGCTGTCCCTCCGCCACGGTGGCGTGATCGTGTTCTTCGATGAGGCCGACGCGTTGGGAAGCCGTGGTGCGCTGGCCGGGGCCGGAGGAGGTGGCGGCCCGTTCGGCAACTTCGAACTGTCCTGCAACGGCTGGAACTACGCCTCGGACACGACCCGGAACCTCGTCGTCGACGAACCGAAGACCTCGACCGAAGAGAAGTCACACGAGCGCCGCTGGCCCAAAGTGATGATGGGTATGGGAATGGGTGGCGGTGGGATGGGGACGCTGCAAGCACTGCTGACCGAGATGAACGGTCTGACCAAGCCGCGCGGCTTCTGGAATCGTGTGCGTAAGACACTCGGCATGCGACCGAAGCCGCCGCCGAAGTATCGGATTCTCCACGTGATGGCCACCAACATGCCGAATGCCCTCGACGAGGCGATGCTCCGTCCCGGTCGCATCGACCGGATATTCAAAGTGGGGTATCCGTCCCGGGAGGGACGGCGCACGACACTCGCCGGCTATCTGTCGAAGGTTTCGCACAACCTGACGGCGGAACAGATCGACGAGCTTTCCACGGTGACCCCCTACTACACCGGCGCCAAGATCAAGGATCTCGTCAACGAGGCGCTCATCCTGGCGATCCGCGATGGACGTCAGACCATCGAGTGGGATGACATCTGGCACGCCAAGTCGCTCAAGGAACTCGGCCCTCCGGAGGACAGCGAGTACATCGAACGGGAGCGGCACGCGGTAGCGGTTCACGAGGCATCGCACGCGGTTCTGGCCCACCTCATGATGCGGCACAAGAAGATCGATCTCGCGACGATCGAACGGCGGGGAACGGTCGGCGGCATGGTCAAGCCCATCGCCATGGAGGACCGATTCACATTGTGGCGAAGCGAGTACGAAGCCGAGGTGATGACGTTCATCGCCTCGCTGGCGGGTGAGAGGATGTTCTTCGAGTCGGACAACTCTGCCGGCGTTTCGTCTGACCTTCGGGCCGCCACTCAGATCGTGGCGTCGATGGAGGGGGTCTATGGAATGGGTGACGGCATCACTTCCTGGCTTGGCCTGCCGCAGAACTCCGCTTGGCAGACGCCCGATCCAACCGAAAAGGTCGTCGGTCGCATGCACGATCGCGTCGAGCGACGCCTTCAGGAGTTGTACGACCGGACGTGGGGCATCCTCGATGAGCACCGGGAGCAGGTGTTGGCGATCGCCGCAGCCTTGGAGGACAAGAAGACCATCTCGGGTGACGAGATCGCAGCCATCATGGGCACCGAACCCGGGTCCGCGGTCACCCGAGAGCCGTCGGGGTGGAATCTCGTCGACGAAGCCACGGCCAGCCAGCGCCGGGAGCATGCCGTCGCTTCGATCACCCGCAGGAAGGCGGCGGAGAAGGCCTCGTCCAACGGGGACCAGGATTCGTGATCTGATCGCGGTGTCGCGCCAGCCGGCTGCTTGATCAGGCGCCGGAGCCTGGGCGGCCGACCTCGCCGAGCGAACAGTTGTGGACGACCTCACGCTGGGCGGGAGCCGGCTCCACCTGGCCCACCAGCAGGTCCCGGCCCCGAACCACCAGGACGTCTCGGCCGTTGCCCGCCGGTTCGACCACGGATTGCGGGTCGACACCGATCGGAAACTCGTCGATGAGGCGTTGGTCCCCGGTCACACCGTCCACCACGATGAACTGGCCCTCATCGTTCTGCGCCAGAAGGTGCGTGTCGTCATACCAGCCGAACACCACGAGTTCGGTCCCGACGTCGAGCACGATTTCACCGGTGCCCGCATCCCACACCTCGAATCCTGCCAGGCTGGCGAGCCCGGCGTCGTCGACCGATGCGAACAGCACCCCGATCATGCTTCCGCCCGGTACGGAGACGACCGAGACCGGGAGATCGGAGGAAGCCAGGTCCGACCGCCAGACCTCGGCACCGCTGATTGCGTCGACGCGGGCCACGAAAAGGCCGGCTTCGGAGTTGGCGAAGAGGACCAGGTCCTCATCAACACCGCCGAGGAGCCCCAACAGTTCCCAGGACTCGTCGAGCGACGGGGCCGTGCCGTCGGATGCCGTCAACGCGATCGAGCCATTGTCCTCACGGGTCGTGACGAGTCGCCCCGCAGCGAAGTCCCAAGGACGATCGGGGGCCTCGAGAGTCGTGGGCGAAAGCGCGCCGGTCGTCGGGTCAAGCCGGTACAACAGACCTTCGATGTCGATCAGCCTTCCCAGCGGCGTGGCGCCGTCGACCTCGCCGAGGGCGTTCGGGCTCACGTACTCGTACCGGGTCTCGATCCCGATTCCGATCCGAGGAAGGTCGGGATCATTCGAATCCGCTCCCAGCACCACCTGCAAGGGAGTCACCTCGCCTGCACGCTGTACGCGCACATCGAAGGTCTCACCGGGTGCGAATTCTGCGAGTGCTGCCAGGAGGTCCTCCGCGGTCGAGAGACGCATGCCGGCTGCGTCCACGATCACATCGCCGACGGCGAAAACGCCGTCCGCTGCTGAGCCGTCGGTGACCGAGGTCACCGCGACCCCGGCACCGTCGCCGATTGCGACACCGCACGGTGTGATCGGGGCCACCGCCTGCTGGACATCGGGTAGCGGTGACCGGGTTGGGGCGGTCTGGGCTGAGCAAGCGGAGAGGATGAGGAGCGCGGCGACGAGTACTGGCTTCACGAACGGAGAATCTACTGCTCACTGCGTTGTTCGACGAGCAGGTACCGTGGCTCGATGCAACACCCGAATGTCGTACTTCACGACCACCTGGACGGCGGATTGCGGGTCGAGACGGTGATCGAACTCGCGGACCTGGTCGGGCACACCCTTCCCAGTACGGATCCCGTAGAACTGGGGGCCTGGTTCGATCAAGTGGAATCGGGGTCCCTCGAGACGTACCTCGAGGCATTCGACCACACCCTGGCGGTCATGCAGACCCAGGATGCCTGCCGGAGGGTCGCCGCCGAGTCTCTCGCGGACCTGGCCGACGATGGTGCCGTGCACGTCGAATCGAGGTTCGCTCCCCTGCTCTTGACGCGTCATGGGTTGGCGCCCGAAGCCGTGATCGAAGCCGTCTTGGACGGATTTTCGTCGGCGGCCCGTGAGCGAGAGGTCACCTGGGGACTCATCGTCGATGCCATGAGATCCGACGACAACAGCCTTCAGGCCGCGGAACTTGCGGTTCGGTACTCGGAGCAGGGCGTCGTGGCGTTCGATCTGGCCGGACCCGAACGCGGATACCCACCGGAGGCGCACCTGCCCGCGATCAATCACATCCGCGAGTACGGCTTGGGGCTCACTCTGCACGCGGGCGAAGCGGGTGGGCTGGCAAGCATCGCGTCTGCGGTGTTTCGGTGCGGTGCCGATCGCATCGGGCACGGAATCGAGATTGCCGAAGACGTCTCATCGGAAGGCGCCGAAGCGGTGTTGGGCGGGCTGGCCCGGCGGGTGCGCGACCGTCGTGTGCCTCTGGAAGTGTGCCCTACTTCCAATCTCGCGACCAAAGGCTGGTCTCCGGAAGAACACCCACTGCGGGACCTTCATCGCTGGGGGTTCAACGTGACCCTCAATACCGACAATCGGCTGATGAGCGCGACCTCGATGTCGAAAGAGGCCGAGTTCGCCTTGACATCGGGGCTGAGTCTGGACGACCTTGCCCGGATGACGCGCAATGCCCTCGCTGCGGCATTCTGTTCCGAACCTCAGCGCCGCCGGCACTGGGAGCAACGGATCGCACCGTGGTACGCCGAGCGCGGTGTCAGCGTCGATCCCCGCTGGTGAGTTTGCCGTCGATCCACGCCACGATTCCGGCTACCACCTCCGGGCCTTCGGGTTCGTTCATGGTTTCGTGGCGGAGCTTCGGATAGAGATGCCGTTCCACACCCGGGAGCTCCGCGAGGATCGCGGAGCTCGACGCAGGCACGATGGTGTCCGCCCCGCCATGGACCACATAGGCCTGGGTGGCGAATCGACCGATCGCCGTTCGAACACGACCCATCGCCGCGAAGATCTCGGCGCCGAGTTTGGCGGACGACTTCACCAGGACGAGCGGGTCGCTGAAGTATGCCTCCCCCACGGAAGGGTCCCTGCTCAGCTGTTCCCCCTTGAGAGCGTTGGGAACAGCCATACGCGGAGCGATGGCGCCCATGACCGGGGCCAGGGCCTTCTGCCAGGCGGCGCCCCCGCCAAGGGCCGGTGAGCTGAGGACGAGAAGCGACGGTTGCGGCCGTTCGGACAACGCGTACTCGAAGGCGATGAGGCCGCCCATCGAGTGGCCGAGGAGAATCACCGGTACGCCGTCTTGGCCGGCGTCTGCGACGTGGTCCTCGACCTGATCCAGATAGGTGGTCCAAGAGTCGACATGGCCCCTCGGCCCACCCGACGCTCCAAAGCCCAGCAGATCGAAGCTCCGGACCGAGATACCGGCGTCGGCGAACTGTGATCCGACCCTTTCGTAGCGGCCCGAATGCTCGCCGAGACCGTGGACGAGCACGATACGTGCGCGCTCCGGCGACGCATCCCACCGGCGGGACAACTGGGGTGTGCCATCCCTCGTGACCGTGGACGAGGCGGTGCTGCTCGGCATCAGACTCCTTTAGGCGATCGTTCGAGTGTACGGCCGCGACCGAGTCGACGATCCGCGGTGACTTGTCGTCGCTGCGACGAGTCACGGCATGACGACGCCTCCGTTGACGTGAAAGGTCTGGCCGGTGCACCAGTCACCGGTTTCTCCAGCTACGGAAACGATGAACCGGGCGATCTCCTCGGGCTCACCGAAACGGCCGAGAGGGATGTCGGCTTCGCGGCGCTGTCTCTCCTCGCGGTACCACTTGCCGCGCTTGAATCGCTCGGTAGCGGTGGGTCCGGGCGCCACGGCGTTGACCGTGACGGGGGCAGCCGCGCGCGCCATCGAACGGGTGAGCGCAACGACCGCGCCTTTGGCTGCGACGTACGCCGGCATCAACTCATACCCCACCCAGACGAGCTCTGAGGCGAGGTTGACGATCCGGCCCCCAGGTCTCCGGCGGAGATGCGGAATCGCCTCCTGGGAAACAAAGAATGTGCTCTTCAGGTTGAGTGCAACTATCAGGTCGAAGTCGCTTTCTGTGAGGTCCTCGAACGTGGCGTAGATCCCCAGGTTGCCGCCGGCGTTGTTGACCAGCACATCCAGTCCGCCGAGGAGCTCGACAGCGGCGCCCACGGCACGGCGGCAATCCTCGACGGCCGTGAGATCGGCCTGGATGGCCGTCCCGCGCCGTCCCGCCGCCTCGATATCGGAGACCACGGCTTCGCCCTCGTGGCCGGGATCTATGTCAACGATCGCCACGTCGGCGCCCGCGGCCGCGAACGCTCTGGCCGTCGCAGCTCCGATGCCTCGCGCAGCTCCGGTGACGAGTACGCGGCGGTCGCTGAGGGCTGACATGGGGTTGCTCCTG
>JAOUGY010000288.1 GCA_029865445.1 Acidimicrobiia bacterium
CTTCTCGCATCGTGCTTGTCGTGTCGGATCGTCCGGCGGCGCTCGCGCTCGATCGAGCCGAATCGCACGGAATTCCAACTGAAGTCGTGTCGTGGACGGGCGATCGGGACTCGTTCACTCGGCGGGTGTGCGACGTGGTCGACTCCTACGGAGCGGAGTCGATGGTGCTGGCCGGCTTCATGCGCATCCTTGGAGCCGAAGCGATCGCTCGGTTCCCGCACCGGATCATCAACGTCCATCCGTCGTTGTTGCCCGCCTTCCCAGGCGCCCATGCCGTCGAGGCGGCGCTCGAGTACGGGGTGAAGGTTGCAGGCGCCACCGTGCATTTTGTGGACGAACGTGTCGATCACGGCGCGATCATCGACCAGCGGGTGGTCTCGGTGCTCGCCTACGACACGGCCGAGTCGCTCCACAGGCGGATTCAAGAGGTGGAACACGAGATCCTGCCTGCGGCGATGGAGGCGCTCGCCGCCGGCAGGCTCGAGGTCTCAGACAGAAGGGTGACGTGGCGGTGAGTCGGGTACGAGTGAAGCGGGCTCTGGTTTCCGTGTACGACAAGTCGGGTCTTGTGGATTTCTGCCGTGTGCTCGCCGATGCCGGTGTCGAGTTGGTGTCATCGGGTGGCACTGCCGCCCTGCTGAACGAAGCCGGGCTGCAGGTGCTGCCGGTGAGCGAGGTCACCGGACATCCGGAGATCCTCGGCGGGCGTGTGAAGACCCTGCATCCGAGGATTCACGGAGGAATCCTCGCCGACTTGGGTTCGGAGGCCCACCGCGCCGACCTCGACGAGAACGGCATCAGTGCGTTCCAGCTCGTGGTGTCGAACCTCTACCCCTTCCGGGAGGCAATCGCCCGGCCCGGCATCACCGCGGCAGAAGCCATCGAGGAGATCGACATCGGCGGACCGGCAATGGTGCGGGCGGCCGCCAAGAATCATGAATGGGTGGCCGTTGTCACCGACCCCACGCAGTACGCCGACGTCGCCGCGGCGATTGTCGCGGGCGGCCTCGACGCCCATCACCGACTCGAACTGGCGCGGGCGGCCTTCTTCCACACTGCGGCATACGATGCAGCGATCGTCGGGTGGCTCGAGAGCCGAGGACCGGTTCCGGAACGCATGGTCGTGGCGCTGGAACGCTCCCAGTCGCTCCGGTATGGCGAGAATCCGCATCAAGAGGCTGCCGCCTACCGCGCCATCGACCGCCCGTCGTGGTGGGAGGGTGCCGAGCTCGTGCAAGGCAAGGCGATGTCGTTCAACAACTACGTGGATGCCGATGCCGCTTGGCGGCACGTCCAGGCCTTCTCGGGCCCGGCGTGTGTGATCGTGAAACACACGAACGCGTGCGGAGCAGGGGAGTCCTCGGGCCTCACCGAGGCGTTCCGGAAGGCGTGGAGTTGCGACCCCGTCTCGGCCTTCGGTTCGGTCATCGCCCTCAATCGGCAACTCGACGAGCAGACCGCGGTGGCGATCGCAGACGCCGGATTCGTCGAGGTGGTGGTCGCTCCGGGTATCTCGGATCGAGCAGCGCTGGCGGACAAACCCAATCTACGGTTGCTGGTCGCCGCCCCTCCGATACACCCCGCGTACGAGCTGCGCGGCGCCGATGGCGGGTTTCTCGCCCAGACGTGGGACGAAGTGGAGGGCCGGTCGGAGTGGCGGGTCGTCACCGAGCGTGCTCCCGACGATCGCGAGTGGGAGGATCTCGTGTTCGGATGGACCGTCGCCGCCAACACGAAGTCGAACGCCATCGTGGTGGTCGCCGATCGGACAGCCGTGGGTATCGGAGCCGGGGACCAGTCCAGGGTGGGCGCAGCGCGGCGCGCTCTTGCCCAGGCGGGTGATCGTGCCCGCGGATCGGTGGTTGCATCCGACGCTTTCTTTCCCTTCCGGGACGGTCCGGATCTGTTGGCGGCGGCCGGTGTGTCGGCCATCGTCCAACCCGGAGGCTCTGTTCGCGACGATGAGGTGATTGCAGCGGCCGACGAACTCGGCATCGCCATGGTGTTCACCGGGCGACGCCACTTCCGGCACTGATGGATTACTCCGACCGGAGTCGCGTCGTATGGTGTGAACGACGAGGAGGAGCATGACTGCAAAGGTCTTGAGCGGCGCCGAGGTGGCGGAGTCGGTACTGGGCGAGGTCGAGGAACGAGTACGGGCGCTCGCCGCCAGAGGGAAGAGTGTGGGGCTGGCGACCGTCCTCGTGGGGGAGGACCCGGCTTCGCACGTATACGTGCGCAACAAGCGGCGGACGGCCGAGCGGGTGGGCATCACCTCGATCCACCACGAACTCGGAGCCGACGCGTCACAGGAGGAGGTGGAGTCCCTCATCCGATCCCTCAACGACGACCCGGATGTGGACGGCATCCTCCTGCAGTTGCCTCTGCCGGGCGACCTCGACGGACAACGAGCCGTCGAAGCCATCTCTCCTGCCAAAGACGCCGATGGTCTTCATCCGATGAACCTCGGCCACCTCGTTCTCGATACTCCGGTTCTCGCGCCGTGTACGCCGTCGGGATCAATTCGCATTCTCGATCATTACGGCATCCCTACCTCCGGCGCCAATGTGGTCGTAGTGGGACGTTCGTTCCTGGTGGGCCGACCGCTCGCCATCCTGCTCGGCAGCAAGGATCGGAACGCCACCGTGACTCTCGCTCACTCCCGGACTCGAGACCTGCCGGCGCTGTGCGCCACGGCCGATATCCTCGTGGCGGCGATCGGCCGGCCGGAGATGATCACCGCGGATTATGTCAAGCCCGGAGCGACGGTCATCGACGTTGGCATCAATCGGACCGAGGCCGGACTCGTGGGTGACGTCGCCTTCGACGACGTGGTTTCGAAAGCCGGCGCAATCACCCCGGTTCCGGGAGGGGTGGGCAAAATGACCATTGCGATGTTGATGGCAAACACGGTTTCGGCGGCGGAACGCCGGCTCGGGTGAGAGTCCTTGCCATCGTGCTGGCGGTGGTCGTCGGTTTGAGCGCGGCTGCGCCGGTGTACGCGGACCACGCCGCCGAACCAGGCGGAACGTTCGTCGACGATGACGGTTCTGTTCACGAGGGCTCGATCGAGGCCATGTTCGAATCCGGCGTCACGAGAGGATGCTCGACCGACAGCCCCCTGTTCTGTCCCGACGACCCTGTCACCCGGGATCAGATGGCCGCCTTCCTGACCAGAGCCTTCGGCTTGAGTGCGGGGGATCCGGACAAGTTCGAGGACACCAAGGAATCGGTCTTCGCCGCAGACATCGGAGCGCTCGCCGCAGCAGGAATCTCAATGGGATGCAACCCTCCGGCCAACACGAGGTTCTGTCCGGACGACGAGGTGGACAGAGGTCAGATGGCTGCGTTCTTGGCGCGTGCCCTGCAGCTCGACGGAACGCCCGAGGCATCGTTCACGGATACGGCCGGCTCTGTGTTCGAGGTCGAAATCGGTCGACTGGCCGACGCCGGCGTGACCCGCGGATGTGATCCGCCGGACAACCATCGCTTCTGCCCCGATGCTCCGGTGTCCCGGGCCGAGATGGCGACGTTCCTGGCTCGGGCGACCGGCCTCGACGTGCCTTCCGTCCCCACCCGGCGCGCGGTGCTCGAGATCACGAGCCGGGATGGTTGGGGTGCTGCCGATTGGAAGCCCGGGTTCCGCGAGCACGCGCTGGAGCAGCTCACGGTTCACCACAGCGGATCCCCGGTGTCGTCTGTCTGGGGTCCTCCCGCGTTCCGTGGCTGGCAGAGCTACCACTTCTCGTTGGGGTGGCCCGACCTCGCGTACCACTACATAGTGGGTCGAGACGGCGCGGTCTACGAGGCACGCCCGGCGTGGGCGGCGGGTGATACGGCTACCGACTACGACCCAACAGGTCACTTCCTGGTGGTGGTGGAGGGCGACTACGACCAGATGGAACCAACCGCAGGTCAGATAGAGGCTCTCGCCCGCACTCTGGCATGGGCTTCGATGGCCTACGGCATCGACCCGGAGACGATTGCCGGGCACCGCGACCACGCAGCTACCACTTGTCCCGGGGACAGCCTCCACACATTGATAGCCGACGGGTCGCTGACCCGGAGGGTCATCGAGATCCTGGACGCCGGCGGCGTGACCGTATCGGTCGGTTGAGGATCAGTCGACGTCCTTGCCGGCCGCCTGTAGGGCGCGCAGGGCGAGCCACCGACCTTCTGCTGCCAGATGAGCCTGCAACGACCACATCGATGGGTCTGCGAGTGTGTAGGACTGGCCGCCTGCTTCCAGAATGTCGTTGATTTGTTCGACCGACGCCGTCGCGAGTTGTCCGAATCGGGTTATTCCTCGGGACTGGAGCAACAAGGCGATCTTCGGCCCGATCCCGCGGATGAGGGTCAAGTCGTCTGGTTCGTGAACTTGGGCGGATTCCGCTTCAACCGCGCCGGCCGGGTCCGCATGTGTGAGCGTGTCGTCTTCCTCTTCGTCGAAGTCCGCTTCAGCCAGGCGTGCCAGCCCCTCGAGGATCGGATCATCGATCTCGGCCGGCGTGTCCTCCTCGTTGCCCTTTTCGAACTCCGGTTCGTGTGGCCGGCGGTCGAGCATCCATATCGGTGGCAGGTCGGTGGGTTCGACCTGCTCGGCGGCGGGTTCGTCGGCCTCCGTCGATGGAGAGATTGCCGCCCCGCCTGTGCCGGGTTCCTCGGTTGGGGTCAGGACGGTATCGAGCTCCGCGGACTGCCGCTCCGGCTCCGCTTCGGGCTGGTCGGCTTCTGGTGCGGGGTGGTCGGCTTCTGGTGCGGGGTGGTCGGCTTCTGGTTCGGGTTGCTCGGCTTCTGGTGCGGGCTGGTCGGCTTCTGGTGCGGGGTGGTCGGCTTCTGGTGCGGGGTGGTCGGCTTCTGGTTCGGCG
>JAOUGY010000289.1 GCA_029865445.1 Acidimicrobiia bacterium
GGTACTTGGTACATGAGGCTCCCCCTCCGTCGCCTGCGGCGACACCTCCCCCGCTGGGGGAGAGACTGGTGACTGGTGACTGGTGACTGGTGACTGATCACCCGCGGCGGCGGTTCTGGCGGCGGGCCCGGGTGGTGGACTCGACCTTGAGGGGTGCGTGGTCCGGGATCGACGGGAGGTCGACTGGCTTGTCGAGCCCGGATTGGATGAGGCGGACCATCTCGGCGTCGACGTCCGGGTCGGTCTCCACCGGCGTCCACTCGGCCAGCAGGCGATCCACCTCTTCGGTGGCGTTCTCGGCCACCGTGCGGCCGCCCTTCCGCAGCCACGTCTCCCGGCTGTCGCGGTCGATGATCGGACTCGTGAGGTAGAGCTCCTCGGGCCAGTGGGTGGTCGTGTGGTCCGCCATGATGAGGTGGTTCTCGTCCATCAGAGCTTCTATGAGATGCCCCACGGGCAGGTCGTCGCGCGGTCCCGAATCGCGGACGAAATGAAGGGCCTGACCACACATCTCGTCGTCGAACACGAGCTTCGGGAGGCTGAACGCGAGCACGTAGTCGAGCATTCCCGGCCCAGACACCGAGTTGACGCCTGACAGGGCCGCCAGCAGCGCACTCCCGAAGGTCTCGGCGCCGGCCTGCGCGTCCAGCGTCTTGGCGTCGGACAGCGCCATGTACGACTGGGTGGGGAGGCCGAAGTGTTTGCCGATCTCGACATAGGCGGCGTCGAGCCGCAGAGCCTCGATGGCGGCCATCGGCGAACTGGCGGCCTTCATGTGAAAGGCGGCCGGTGCCCCACCGAAGAGAACCGGTGCACCCGGACGAATGAGTTGCGCCATGGTGAGCCCCGCCAGCACGTCGATCGTGTGGAACACGGTTGCACCCACCAGCGTCACCGGAGCAATGAGACCCATGAGCGTGACCGGGACGATCTCCACCGGGATACCGGCGGCGACCGAATCGAGAAGGTTCTGGCACGAGTCCTCGCCGTACCGGAAGTTCCCGGTCGCAGTCACCGTGAAGATGCTCATCGGCCGCTCGATGAGATCGGCGCGGTCGCGCCGGAACAGCTGCATCATCTCCGCCATCCGGGCGACGCCATGTTCGGTGAAAGCACCGGAAACCACCGGTTTGATCGAGTTGGTGAGGCTCAGGTAGAGCCGCCACGCATCGGAGATGTCGGCAGGCATGTCGGTGGTGGAGAAGGCGGTGGCCAGGTAGCCGAGGTGGGGGAGCTGGTCTGCGAGCCGGGTGTACTCGACATAATCAGCCGTCGTGGCCAGCCTCGGTTCCCCGGTTCGATGGTCCAGGACTCGCAACCCAGACGAACCGGGGACGAAATGCACCCGGTCGCCGCCCACATCGGCGTGGAGGTTCCCGGTCCGGTCGTAGAGGAGTACCGATTTGGGCGCCGTCGACATGGCACGCTCCACCACCTCCCGCGGGAAACGGATGCGCTCGCCGGCCGGTTCCAGCCCCTGCTCGACCACGAGGTCACGCAGCTTCTGTCCACGGATCTCCATCCCGAAGTCGGCGAGGACGTCCAACGCCTCGTCGACGATCCGGGATCTCAGCTCGTCGGACAGCACTTGGAGGGTCGGGCGCATGATTGCCTCGTTGGGCGGGTGTCCACGACGTTACCTGGAGCGCAGCGGTGCCGGCCCGGGCTCAGGTACCGTGCCGGTGATGAGCGACGTCTTCCGGATGGCGGTTGTCGGGGTGGGTCGCATGGGTCGATTCCATGCGGAGTGCCTGGCGGACGCCCCGGGCCTCGAGCTGGTCGCCGTCGTCGACGGAAGGCGAGAAGTGGCTTCTGAGGTTGCGCACATCGCCGGGTGCCGGGTGGTCGGATCCATCGAGAACCTCACCGGGCTCGTCGACGGAGTGGTTGTCGCCACCCCCACCCCCTCCCATCCGGAGATGGTGGAGAGAGCCCTGGGTGCCGGACTCAATGTCTTGTGCGAGAAGCCGATGTCCCTGCACGAAGGTGACGGAGCAGCGCTGGATGCCCTCGCTGCGGAACGCGGGCTGGTGCTGCAGGTGGGTTTCTGGCGGCGGTTTTCCCCGCCGTGGGTGACCGCCCGCGATCTGATTCGGGAGGGTCGGATCGGCCGGCTGGTGCTGGCGAGATTCTCGCAATGGGATGCGGACCCGCCGCCTCCCGGCTTCTGTGACCCGGCCGTGTCGGGTGGACTGGCCGTGGACTGTGGTGTTCACGAGTTCGACCTGGCCGAGTGGCTGACTGACGACCGCATCGAAACCGTGGAGGCTCGGCCGCTCCCGCTCGTCGACCCTGCCGTGGGCGAGGCGGGAGACGTGGACAATCTGCTGGTGCTTCTGAGTCTGACGTCGGGGGCTTCGGCCATCGTGGACCTGAGCCGCAACTGCCGCTATGGCGACGATGTTCGTACCGAGATCCTCGGCTCGGATGGGGCGGTGTTCATCGACTTGCTCCCGGCCGGCCGGCTCCGGATCGCCGACTCGACCGGAGTGCAGATCGTCGAGTCGGCCGCGGAGCCGATGGCTGCCGGCGTGGTCGCCCAAGCACTGGCGTTCGCCCGCCGTTCCCGAGGGGACACCGTGGCCATCCCCACCGGTGTGGACAGCGACCGGGCCCTGGCGGTGGCGAGGGCAGCCCAACGGACCGGGGCGTAGCCTGGACCTGTCACCCGACTCGGGGGGCGGCGGTGGTGGCCCGGACCACCAGGCTCGGTTCCACCGTCACCCGCTTGCTGCGAGTGCGGCTGCCACCGATCCTCTCCAGGAGCAGCTGTACGGCCAGAGTCCCGATTTGACGGCGTGGCTGATCCACCGTGCTGAGAGCGATGTGTTCGAGGCTCGAAAAGTCCACGTTGTCATATCCGACCAGCGAGATGTCCCGCGGAATGTGGAGTCCGGCCGCTTCCAACGTGCGCATGACACCCACTGCCGAGATGTCATTGGCTGCGAACACGGCTGTGGGGAGCGGCCCCGCATCGAGGAGCCGTTGGGCGCCGGCCTCACCGGCATCCTCGGTAAAGCCGCCTTCGATGAGGACCGGATCCAGCGATCGGCGTCGCATGGCCTCCACGAACCCGTCGAGGCGGGCTGCGGCCCCGGCGCCCGGTAGGCCATGGATGTGTGCGATTCGGCGGTGACCGAGACTCACCAGGTGTTGCACCACGAGCTCGGCGCCGTGGTGGTCGTCGTTCATCACCACATCGACGCCGGCGGCGCGCGTGTCCTTGCCCACCATGACCACCGGCACCGATCGTGGGATCTTCGCCAGCTCGACGTCGTCGAAACGGGGCGAGGCGAGTACCACACCTTCGGTGCGTAGCTGTAGCAGCGTCTCGAGTGCGATCACCTCTCGTTCGGGGATCCGGCTGCCGGTGTTGAAGAGTGCCCGGTAGTCGGCCGCGAAGGCGGCTTCTTCCACGCCTTCCAGCATTTCCGAGAAGAACGGGTTGCCGAAGTCGCTGACGAGCACCCCGATCAGGTACGTGCGTTGGCGGGCGAGACTCCGGGCCGCTGCGTTGGGCCGGTAACCCAACTCGTCGGCGGCTGCCAGCACAGCTTTGCGCTTGTCCTCCGACACGTTCGGCGCCCCGCGCATGACCAACGACACCAGGGATTTCGAGACGCCTGCCCGGTGGGCGACATCGAGGATTGTTGGTGCTGCACGCCTTGACACTGAGGGCGATCCTATCCGGAGAGAGCAATACGGTCGGGGCCGGCAGGTGGGGGTGGGAGTCGTGTCACGAGATCACCGGAACCTTCTGGTGCGCCTGCCCGAGCGCCTCCGGACCCAGCGCCCCGTACCCGCCGTCGACTGCGAGATCGGTGCCGGTGATGAAACTCGCGCGATCCGAAGCGAGGAACAGCACGGCCTCGGCCACCTCCTCGGGGTCGGCCATCCGTCCGAGTGGCTGGAACTCGGCTGCGAACGAATCGGCGCGCTCGCGGGACCCGTACCGCCGTTCGATGTTTCGGCTCCACGTCCATCCCGGCGACACGGTGTTGACTCTGACGCCCCTGCTCGCCAGGGCCTGGGCACCGGTCTTGGCGAGTATCAGAAGAGCAGCCTTCGTCGCGCTGTACACCATCCTCCCCGGTTGAGAGGATCTGCCGCTCACGGACGCGATGTACGTGACCGACGACCCCGACGCGAGGAAGGGCGACGCGAGGTGGGTGAGTCGAGCGGCCGACACCACATTGATGTCGAACGCTGTGTGCCAGAGATCTCGCTCCGTTTCGAAGCCGGCGTCGTCGAAGATCGCCTGGGCGCTGACCACGGCGTCGATCCGGCCATTCGTGCCTGCAGCCCTCCGGACCACGGCATCGAGGAACCCGTCGTCCCGAACGTCCCCCGCCATGGCGTCGGCCGGATCGGGGACGATCTCGGCGATGGCGTCTACGGCATCCCGATCGCAGTCGGCGGCGACCACCCGGCCGCCTTCGTTCACCCAGCCGGCGACGATTGCAGCGCCGATGAGGGATCCGCCGCCGGTCAGCACCATCACGCGTTCGGAGTTCACTGATGCAGGCATGCCCTTTTGGCACCTCCTTCGACGAGGTTCACCGGGTGGACCGGCCGGGTTCCGTTGAGGACGCGTTCGACCTCGGCCAGCGCCGTCTCGAACATCCGACGACGCGACAGGGGAGTGGCGGAGGCAACGTGCGGGGTCACCACGACGTGTGGATGTGTGAGCAGTGGATCGTTCCGGTCGAGCGGTTCCGGCTCGGTCACGTCCAGCCCTGCCCCGAAGAGCTTTCCCGACTCGACCGCCTCCAGCAGCGCCGGCTGGTCGACGAGGCCCCCCCGGGCGGTGTTGATGAAGATCGCTCCGGTCTTCATGCCGGCGAATC